>NZ_JAKRNN010000019.1:0-86730 GCF_022346785.1 Pantoea sp. ACRSC | reverse complement strand
CTCGTCACCCGAGGAGCAAGCTCCTCTGTGCTACCGTTCGACTTGCATGTGTTAGGCCTGCCGCCAGCGTTCAATCTGAGCCATGATCAAACTCTTCAATTTAAGTTTGATTTGCTTAAACAAGTTAAGCGGTGCTCATCTGTAAAACGTCATAATGAATGTCATTATGTGTCCACTCGTGAGGCTTGATATTTTTTAAAGCCCGGAGGCTTTTGATATCTGCTCTCGAGTGCCCACACAGATTGTCTGATAAATTGTTAAAGAGCGGTGCAGTCAGCGGCGGAGCCTGCTGCTGCGAGGTGGCGTATATTACGCTTTCCTCCGTGCCAGTCAAGCGTTTATTTTCGCTTTAACCGGCGGTGATTTTCATCACCTCAACACCGCATTCCGTAAGCCGTTGTGCCGTGTCGATGGAGGCGCATTATAGGGAGTCGTTCAGAGAGCGCAATACCCTTTTTTAAAGTTTTGTGTCGTTCGTCTGATTAATGCGCAAAACGCGCGTTTTTAGCGCTTTTTAATCGCCTGAGGCAGCTCAGCGAGACTGTTAAGCACCCAATCCGCAGCCGCCTCCCCTTCCGCCGTAACGGGTTTACCGCTGCGTACCAGCACGGTTGTGCCCACGCCCGCCGCTTTGCCCGCCAGTACATCTTCCGTTTTGTCGCCCACCATATAAGAAGCGGCCATATCGATATCCAGGTGCTTCTGCGCGGAGAGCAGCATGCCAGGATGCGGCTTGCGGCAGTCACACTCCTGACGATATTCCTCAACGGGGGCATCCGGCAGGTGCGGACAGAAATAGATGCCGTCGAGATCGACGTCGCGGTCCGCCAGCGACCAGTCCATCCATTCTGTCAGCTGCATAAACTGGTCTTCGCTGAACATGCCGCGGGCGATGCCAGACTGATTGGTAATGACCACCAGCGCAAACCCCATCTTTTTCAGCTCCTGCAGCGCCTCGATAGTGCCGTCGATAAACTGGAAGTTGTCGATTTCATGGACATAGCCGTGATCGACGTTCAAGGTGCCATCACGATCGAGAAATACAGCCGGGACTTTATTCGCCACTGAGAAACTCCTGCTACTAAAGATGCTACTAAAATTGCCGCCTAGTATTGCATGATTGCAATAAAAGAGAGAATGGCAGATAAGATGACTTTGATTGATTTAGACGTCTGGATGCCTTACCATCCGTTCAGCTTTCGCCCGGAAGATCGCCGCGAAAGGTTCCACACCACGGACAACGCAAGACGATAATAAATAACCTAATGATTAAACTCGAAAATATTACCAAAGTGTTCCAGCAGGGCTCACGCACGATTAAGGCGCTCTCTGACGTCACTCTGCACGTGCCTGCGGGACAAATTTATGGCGTTATCGGCTCGTCCGGCGCTGGTAAAAGCACGCTTATCCGCTGCGTTAACTTACTGGAACGCCCAACCTCAGGTCGCGTACTGGTGGACGGCCAGGATTTAACCCTCCTGAGCGAACGTCAGCTGACGCAGGCGCGCCGTCAAATCGGCATGATCTTCCAGCACTTTAATTTAATGAATTCGCGTACCGTCTTCGGCAACGTGGCGCTGCCGCTTGAGCTGGGTAGCCTGTCGCGCGAAGAGATTAAAAAGCGCGTAACGGAACTGCTGGAGCTGGTCGGCCTGGCGGATAAGCAGGACGCCTGGCCCGCCAACCTCTCCGGCGGTCAGAAACAGCGCGTCGCTATCGCCCGCGCCCTGGCCAGCAATCCCAAAGTGCTGCTGTGCGACGAAGCCACCAGCGCGCTCGATCCGGCCACGACCCGCTCTATCCTCGAGCTGCTGAAAGATATTAACCGTCGCCTCGGCCTGACCATTCTGCTGATTACGCATGAGATGGACGTGGTGAAGCGCATCTGCGATCAGGTGGCGGTCATTAGCCATGGCGAGCTGATTGAAAAAGACAGCGTCAGCGAAGTCTTCTCTCATCCCAAAACGCCGCTGGCCCAGCAGTTTATCCAGTCGACGCTGCACCTCGATATCCCGGAAGATTATCAGCAGCGTATGGTGCCGCAGCCCGCAGCCGAGCGCGTGCCGCTGCTGCGTCTTGAGTTCACCGGCAAATCCGTTGATGCACCGCTGCTCTCTGAAGCCGCGCGCCGCTTCAACGTTAATAACAACATTATCAGCGCGCAGATGGATTACGCCGGCGGCGTGAAGTTCGGCATTATGCTGGCCGAAATGGACGGCGCCGAGAGCGACGCTAACGCCGCCATCGCGTGGCTGCAGGAAAATCATGTGAAAGTAGAGGTACTGGGTTATGTCTGAGGCGATGATGGCTTTACTGGCGCGCGGCGTCTGGGAAACGCTGATGATGACCTTTGTCTCCGGCTTCTTTGGCTTTGTGCTGGGCCTGCCGGTCGGCGTGCTGCTCTACGTCACCCGTCCGGGACAGATTCGGGAAAACCGGGCGCTCTATCGCACTATCTCCGCGCTGGTGAATATTTTCCGTTCTATTCCCTTTATTATTCTGCTGGTCTGGATGATCCCCTTTACCCGCGCCATTGTCGGCACCTCTATCGGCCTGCAGGCGGCTATCGTCCCGCTGACCGTTGGCGCCGCGCCCTTTATCGCGCGTATGGTTGAGAACGCGCTGCTTGAGCTGCCGACCGGACTGATCGAAGCGTCGCGCGCCATGGGTGCTACGCCACTGCAGATTGTGCGCAAGGTGCTGCTGCCGGAAGCGCTGCCTGGCCTGGTGAACGCTGCCACCATCACGCTGATAACGCTGGTGGGCTACTCCGCCATGGGCGGCGCCGTCGGCGCAGGCGGGCTGGGACAGATCGGCTATCAGTACGGGTATATCGGCTACAACGCGACGGTGATGAATACGGTTCTCGTGTTACTGGTCGTTCTGGTGTATTTAATTCAGTTTTGTGGCGACCGCATCGTGCGTGCCGTGTCCCATAAATAAGTCAGCAATATCATTACGTCTCCATTAAGGAAGAGATATGACTATTACATTTAAAAAAATTGCCGCTGTGGGTGCACTGATTGGCGTGATTGCGCTGGCAGGATGCGATCAGAAAGCCAAAGATCCTAACCATATTAAAGTGGGCGTGATTGTTGGCGCAGAGCAGCAGGTCGCCGAAGCGGCGCAGAAAGTCGCGAAGGATAAGTATGGCCTCGACGTCGAGCTGGTGACGTTTAACGACTACGTGCTGCCAAACGAAGCGCTGAGCAAAGGCGATATCGACGCCAACGCCTTCCAGCACAAACCTTATCTGGATCAGCAGATCAAAGATCGCGGCTACAAGCTGGTGCCGGTCGGCAACTCTTTCGTCTATCCGATCGCGGGCTACTCGAAAAAAATCAAATCGCTGGACGAGCTGCAGAACGGTGCTCAGGTTGCTATCCCTAACGATCCGACCAACCTCGGCCGCTCACTGCTGCTGCTGCAGAAAGTGGGCCTGATCAAGCTGAAGGATGGCGTTGGCCTGCTGCCTACCTCGCTGGATATCGTCGAGAACCCAAAAAACCTGAAGATCGTCGAGCTGGAAGCGCCGCAGCTGCCGCGCTCGCTGGATGACCAGCAGATCGCGCTGGCGGTGATCAACACCACTTACGCCAGCCAGATCGGCCTGACGCCGGCTAAAGATGGCATCTTCGTTGAAGATAAAGATTCGCCGTACGTGAACCTGATCGTCAGCCGCGAAGATAACAAAGACGCTGAAAACGTGAAGAAATTCGTAGAGGCCTACCACTCTGACGAAGTCGCGCAAGCCGCGGACAAAATCTTTAACGGTGGCGCAGTGAAAGGCTGGTAATCCCTTTCCTGACACTTTTGACCGGGGCGGCGCTTAGCCGCCCTTTCTTTTGCGCCGCATCCGGCGCGACTTGTTATTTCCCCTGGTCCTTGTTTCAATAACGCCACTTTTTTACAACCTTGAGGATGTTGCCATGCGTTTATTACCGCTCTGCTTGTTAGCATTGATGCTGACCGGGTGCGTTCACGAATATCACCCGATAAGCAGCGCACCCGCTCATTCGCAGCCATCCCGCGAGCCCGCGCGCAAACCTGCGCCGCGCCCCGCGCCGGTTAAAGTTTATACCGATGCCGCCGATCTGGTCAGCAAACCGTTCCGCGATCTGGGCGAAGTTGCTGGCGATGACTGCCAGAGCAGCCGCCAGGATTCGCCGCCGAATCTTGCCACCGCGCGCAAGCGTCTGCAGATTAAAGCCTCTTACCTGAAAGCCAATGCCGTTCTGCTGCATAAGTGTGAAATCGTCAGCAGCACGCCGGGCTGCTATCGCCAGGCGATCTGTCAGGGCTCGGCGCTGAAAGTAAATCAATGAGCACTTTCGCCTTCGAGCAGATCGGCGTGATCCGCTCGCCGTGGAAAGAGAAATTCGCCGTTCCGCGCCAGCCTGGTCTGGTACAGGACGGCCACGGCGAGCTGCATCTGATGGCGCCCTATAACCAGCCGGAGGCGGTGCGCGGCCTGGAGAGTTTCAGCCATCTCTGGGTGCTGTTCGTGTTTCATCAGACCATGGCAGGCGGCTGGCGACCTACGGTGCGCCCACCGCGCCTCGGCGGCAATGCCCGCATGGGGGTGTTCGCAACGCGCTCGACCTTTCGCCCGAACCCCATCGGCATGTCGCTGGTCGAGCTGAAGGCGATACGCTGCGGGAAGAGTCAGGTGATCCTGCAGCTCGGCAGCCTGGATCTGGTGGACGGCACGCCGGTGGTGGATATCAAGCCTTATCTCCCCTTTGCCGAAGCGCTGCCGCAGGCGCGGGCCGGCTTCGCACAGGAGGCGCCCGCGGCCGATATGCCGGTGCGTTTCTCGCCGCAGGCGGAACATCAGCTGGCGCAGCAGCGGCAGCGCTATCCCCATCTGGCGCGTTTTATCCAGGAGGTGCTGGCGCAGGACCCGCGTCCCGCCTACCGCAAAGGCGAAGCGCAGTCGCGCGAATATGCCGTCTGGCTGCTCGATTTCAATGTGCGCTGGCGCGTCGATCAAACCGGCACCGAAGTGACCGGCATCGACCCGCGCGAAAACGCGCTTTTGAGCCCGTGATCTCGCTGGTACACTAGCCGCCACCACAACTTTTGTCAGTGACTTTCCGTTCAACTGGAACCTTAATCAATGCGTACTACTCAATACTTGCTCTCCACCCTTAAGGAGACGCCCTCCGACGCGGAAGTGATCAGCCACCAGCTGATGCTGCGCGCCGGGATGATCCGCAAACTGGCTTCAGGTCTCTATACCTGGCTGCCGACCGGTTTACGCGTGCTGAAAAAAGTCGAAAACATCGTGCGCGAAGAGATGAACAACGCGGGCGCGATTGAGATCTCGATGCCGGTGGTTCAGCCTGCCGACCTGTGGCAGGAGAGCGGTCGCTGGGAGCAGTACGGCCCGGAACTGCTGCGCGTGGCCGACCGCCACGAGCGCCCGTTTGTACTTGGTCCGACGCATGAAGAAGTCATCACCGATCTGATCCGTAACGAGCTCAGCTCCTATAAGCAGTTGCCGCTGAACCTCTATCAGATCCAGACCAAATTCCGCGATGAAGTACGTCCGCGCTTCGGCGTAATGCGCTCGCGCGAGTTCATTATGAAGGACGCCTACTCCTTCCATATCTCGCAGGAGTCGCTGCAGGAAACTTACGACGCGATGTACCGCGCCTACAGCAACATCTTTAGCCGTATGGGCCTCGACTTCCGCGCAGTTCAGGCGGACACCGGCTCTATCGGCGGCAGCGCGTCGCACGAATTCCAGGTGCTGGCGCAGAGCGGCGAAGATGATGTGATCTTCTCAACCGAATCGGACTACGCTGCCAATATCGAAATGGCCGAAGCGGTGGCGCCGGCGGGCGATCGTCCGCAGCCGACCCAGGCGCTGGCGCAGATTGATACGCCGAACGCCAAAACCATCGCCGAGCTGGTGGAGCAGTTCCAGCTGCCGATCGAGAAAACCGTGAAAACCCTCATGGTGAAAGCCAGCGAAGAGAGCGGCCACACGCTGGTCGCGCTGCTGGTGCGCGGCGATCACGAGATGAACGAGATCAAAGCAGAGAAGCTTGATATCGTCGCCACGCCGCTGACGTTCGCCACCGAAGAAGAGATCCGCGCCGCAGTGGGCGCAGGTCCAGGCTCGCTCGGCCCGGTAGGACTGACGATGCCGATCGTTGCCGATCGCAGCGTCGACAAGATGAGCGACTTCAGCGCCGGCGCCAACGTCGACGGTAAACACTATGTCGGCATTAACTGGGAACGCGATCTGCCGCAGGCGATCGTAGCCGATATCCGCAACGTGGTGGAAGGCGATGCAAGCCCGGACGGCAAAGGCACGCTGCAGATCAAACGCGGCATCGAAGTGGGCCATATTTTCCAGCTCGGCACCAAATACTCGGAAGCGATGAAAGCGGCGGTTCAGGGCGAAGATGGCCGCAATCAGGTGTTAACCATGGGCTGCTATGGTATCGGCATTACGCGCGTTGTCGCGGCGGCAATTGAGCAGAACCACGACGATCGCGGCATTATCTGGCCTGCGGCGCTGGCACCGTTCGACGTCGCGATTCTGCCGATGAATATGCACAAATCTTTCCGCGTGAAAGAGCTGGCGGAAGAGCTTTACCACACCCTGCGCGCCAAAGGCGTTGAGGTGATCCTCGACGACCGTAAAGAGCGTCCGGGCGTGATGTTCGCCGATATGGAGCTGATTGGCGTGCCGCACACTATCGTTATCGGCGACCGCAATCTCGATAACGAAGAGATCGAGTACAAAGCGCGTCGCGCCGGCGAGAAAGAGATGATTAAGCAGAGCGAAATCGTCGACTTCCTGCTGAAAGCGCTTAACAAGTCATAATCTTCCCGCCCCCGACCTCGGGGGCGTTTTTTTACAGCACTTTTCCCCGCATCGACTTGGTCGAACTGCGCCGCGCTTTCCCTTCCAGCCGCCGCTCTTTCGACGCGCGCGTCGGTCGCGTAGCGCGACGGATCTTCTCTACGCGCGTCAGCTCCTGAATCAAATTAACCAGCCGCTGCACCGCCGCTTCGCGGTTCATCTCCTGGCTGCGATATTCCTGCGCTTTGATTATCACCATGCCTTCCGGCGTAATCAGATGGTGCTTCGCCGCCAGCATGCGCTGTTTGTGAAACGGCGGCAGCGACGACGCGGCGATATCGAAACGCAGGTGGATAGCGGTGCTGGTTTTATTCACATGCTGCCCGCCCGCGCCCTGGGCGCGAATGGCGCTTAGCTCAACTTCGCTATCGGGCAGCTCGACCGTACGTGAAACTTTAATCATCTGTCACTTGAGAGAGCATTGGCTCGTTTAACCCGTTCATCAACTTAACCTTTTGTGCGTGCTGTTTATGGCGCGTAGCCAGCGGATTCTGTCACTTTAGCCGCTTTCAACGCGATGATCCTGCTTTACCCTGGCTGAAATCCTGGAAATGCCTGTGATATAGTTCCTCAGGCAACCAGAGTATTCTTGCTCTGCTGAGGAGGTGAACGTGCAAAAATATTGTGAATTGGTTCGCCAGAAGTATGCCGAGATCGGCAGCGGCGAACTGGGATATGTGCCCGATGCGATCGGATGCGTTTTGAAGGCACTCGATGATATTGCCGCAAATTCTGCGCTAAACTCTTCTGTCAGGGAACAGGCAGCTTACGCCGCTGCAAACTTACTGGTGAGCGACTATGTTGACGAATGAAGCCTATAGACCCATCAACTGTGATGATTACGACAACCTGGAACTCGCCTGCACGAAACGCTGGACCCTTGAGCTGACCCTGAAAAACGGGGAAGCGCTAAAGGCAAAAGCGACGGATATGGTTTCACGTAAAAACGTCGAATACCTTTCTATCGATCTCTCAGGCGAAACACGCGAGCTGCGCCTCGATCACATCGCCAGCTTCAGCCATCCTGAGCTGGGCACCGTTGTCGTCAGCGAAGAGTAACGACAGCGCCTCGGGCGGGATATTCCCGCCCCCTTCCCTAAGGTTTCAGCGATCCATAGTAAGCCGACAGATCCGCCATATCCCCCTCGCTTAATCCCGCCACAAACGCCTTCATGACCTCCGCCTGCCCGCCGCTGCGCTCGCCTTTTTTATAGGCCTGCAGCGCATGATTAAGATAGGCGGCGTTCTGTCCCGCCAGACTGGGATAGAGCGGCACGCTGCTTTTTCCCTGCGCGCCATGGCAGGCGGTGCAGGCGGCCGACTTCTGCGCGCCCGCGTTGACGTCGCCATCGGCCAGCGCCGGCAGCGCCGCCGCCAGCAGCAGGATGGCCAGTACTCTCTTCATAGTTGCTCTCCAGCACACGCGTTATTTAGCCAGAGCGCCTGCCAGCCGCTGTCGTCAACGGCGGCGCCTTCCCGGGTGACAAACAGGCCGGGCGCGCAGACAAGCGTCTGATTGTAATAGATCAGCGGGATTCGTTCGCGCTGCCACGGCGGAATCGCCAGCTCCTGCCACAGCTTCTTGATTTCACGACCGCCCGCGCGGCCCGCCAGATGAAAATAGCCCTGCGCATGGAAACGCACGCTGATCTGCTCGTCCGCGTCGGGCTGGCGCAGCGCCGACGGCGCGCTGCGCGCACAGAGCACGCCGAGCCCCTGCGGCAGCGGCAGCGGCGTGCGGCGATCGGGCCAGGGCAGCTGCAGCGCTTTTAGCGAGGCGCAGCGCGGCAGCCAGTAGAGCCGGTCGCGATAGCGGCGCGCCTCCGCCTCGCCAAAGCGCAAGCGCGGCTGCGCATCTTCGCGGCTCAGCATCACCTCCTGGCGCAGCCGCGTCAGCGCGGCGCGCGACACCATCGGCGCGCCGTTCCGGGCTATCCAGCGCCGCAGCAGCGCGTTGGCGCGCGTCTCGCTCATCTGCAAGAGCGGCGGAAAATGCAGGCTGCCGTCAGGATGCATCAGACTGGCCAGCTGTTCCGCCAGCAGTTCGTCCAGCAGCTGCTCCTGCTCGCCGCACAGCGCCGCGCTGCGCGCGCACGCCGCGGCGAAGTGCGGCCAGCGCGCCTGGAGTTCAGGCAGCAGACGCTGGCGCAGAAAATTGCGATCGTAGCGCGCGTCCTGGTTACTTTCATCTTCGATCCAGCGCAGCTGATGCTGCTGCGCATAGGCTTCAAGCTGCGTCCGCGACTGGGTAAGCAGCGGACGCAGCAGCACGCGGCCGTGGCGCTCGTGCCGCACCGGCATCGCCGCCAGCCCGGCAGGGCCGCTGCCGCGCTTCAGCGCCAGCAGCAGGGTTTCACACTGATCGTCGAGATGCTGCGCGGTCAGCAGCCACTCTTCTGGCTGCATCGCCGCCGTCAGCGCCTGATAGCGCGCCGCGCGCGCCGCCCCCTCAACGCCCTGCTCGCGCGCGTCAATATGCACGCGCAGCACCTCGCAGCGCAGCGCCCAGGCTTCGCAGAGCGCCAGGCAGTGCGCCGCCCAGCCGTCGGCGTTGGGACTTAATCCATGATGGACATGCAGCGCACGCAGGCGCGCCTGCGGGTGCGTCTGTTGCCAGCTAACCAGCTGATGCAGCAGCACGGTGGAGTCGAGACCGCCGCTAAACGCCACCACCAGCGCGGCATCGTCAGGCAACAGCGAGGCGAGATGAGACAAAGGCATGACGCGTTCCAGAATCAGGGCTGCCGGATGCAGCCCCTGCGCGCGCTATTTTACGCCTGATAGAGCTCCAGCGGCAAACCATCCGGATCGGCAAAAAAGGTGCACTGCTTGCCGGTTAAATCGTCGATGCGGATGGGTTCGCACACCACGCCTTTTTCCGCCAGCGTCGCGACCGCCGCGCCAACGTCCGGAACGGTAAAGGCCAGATGACGCAGGCCGCACGCTTCAGGATGGCTGACGCGCGCCGGCGGCGAAGGAAAAGAGAACAGCTCGATGGTGTACTGACCGTTCAGCGCCAGATCGCCTTTCCATGAATCGCGCGCCTCGCGGTAAACCTCGCCCATCAGGCTGAAGCCGAGCACATCGCAGTAAAAGGCCTTACTGCGCGCATAATCTGTGGCGATGATGGCGATATGGTGAACAGAAGATAACTGCAACATTAATAGACTCCCTGACTGTTTTGCCTATCCTGAGACGTGCGGCGGCGGCTTGCAATGCGCAATTGTCTGAAGCCGCTGCCTTTTTTCTCTATTTCAGCACCCGAACGCGATAATCGCCCTCTTCCGTCAGCGTCGCGCCGTGAATATCGGTCTCAAAACCGGGATAGTGGCGGCCGATAGTGCAGAGCATCAGCAGGAAGTCGAGCACCGCGCGGCTCTCTTCGGTGATCATCTCTCCCGGCATCACCAGCGGTACGCCTGGCGGATAGGGCAGGATCATATTTGCGGAGACGCGCCCGACCAGCTGTTTCAGATCTACCGTCTCTACCCTGCCCTGCACCTGCTGCTGGAACGCCTGATGCGGCGTCATCTTCATTTCCGGCAGCACGTCGAACGCCTTGAGCATCAGGCGCGGCAGATCGTGCTGACGGATCAGCTGGTGGATACCCTGCGCCAGCGTCTGGATGCGCATATTGCGGTAGAAGTCAGGATCTTCTGCATAGAGATCCGGCAGCATATTTTTCACCCGCAGGTTGAGATCGTAGGCGCGCTTAAACTCGGTCAGGCCGCGCAGCACGCTCATCGCCCGGGTCTTGTCGATGCCGATGCTGAACAGAAACAGCAGGTTATAGGGCCCGGTTTTCTCTACCACGATGCCGCGCTCGTCGAGGAATTTCGCCACCAGCGCCGCCGGGATCCCTTCATCCGCCATTTCGCCCAGCTCGCTCATCCCCGGCGTCAGGATAGTGACCTTGATGGGATCGAGATACATATGATCGGCATCCGCCTGGGTAAAGCCGTGCCACGCCTCCTCGCCCGGCTGGATCGGCCAGCATTCGGCTTCGTCGATATGCTCCGGCTGCCAGATATCGAAGAACCAGCTGTCGGACTCCTCGCGCAGGCGCTGGATCTCGCGGCGAAAGTGCAGCGCGCGCTCGACCGAGCGATTGATCAGCCGCTTGCCGGGATTGCCGCGCAGCATCGCCGCCGCCGTTTCAATCGACGATACAATCGCGTAGTTGGGCGAGGTGGTGGTGTGCATCATGTAGGCTTCATTGAAGGTGTGCTCGTCGTAGTCGCCTTTAATATGGATCAGCGACGCCTGCGAAAAGGCCGCCAGCAGCTTATGGGTCGACTGCGTCTCGTAGATCACTTTGCCGGGCGTGCGCTCGCCGCTCATGCCGCTTTTGCCGGCGTAGATGGGATGAAAGTTGGTATAGGGCACCCAGGCGGAGTCGAAATGGATCGACGGCACCTCCAGCGTCTGCTTGATGTACTGGGTGTTATAGAGCAGGCCGTCGTAGGTGGAGTTGGTAATCACTGCGTGCACCGGCCAGCTGGCGCGTGGCGTCGCCGCAACCTTCTGCTCGATGCTGGCGCGGGTGAATTCACGTTTAGGAATGCCGCCGAGAATCCCCAGCGCGTTGCGCGTCGGCTTGAGCCAGACTGGCACAATGTCGCTCATCATCAGCAGATGCGTCAGCGACTTGTGGCAGTTGCGGTCGATCAGCACCGTGCTGCCGGTTGGCGCGGCGTACATACCGACAATCTTGTTGGAGGTTGAGGTGCCGTTAGTCACCATATAGCTCTGCTCGGCGCCGAAGGTGCGCGCGACATACTCCTCGGCTTCAAGGTGCGGGCCGGTATGATCGAGCAGCGAACCAAGCTCGGTCACGGAGATAGAGATATCCGCCTTGAGCGTATTGGCCCCGAAGAAGTCGTAAAAGAGGCTGCCGACCGGGCTTTTTTGAAAAGCGGTGCCGCCCATATGGCCAGGCGTACAGAAGGTGTACTTGCCCTCTTTCACGTAGGTAAACAGCGCCCTGGTCAGCGGCGGCGTAATCTGCTCAATATAGTCGTCGGTGTACTGGCGGATATGCAGCGCAATATCATCTGCGGCGCTCAGCGCGTATTCAAAGAAGTGCAGCGCCATACGCATCTCGTTGATGCTGACATCCATCTGCGAATGGGTGTTGATAAAGGCATAGAGCGGCAGATATTCATTGAGCTGATTGATATCGGCGCAGAGCGCCGGACTGTTGTGCGCATCCCAGTCAAAGATCACGCCGCAGATGCGCGGGTTATGCTCTATTAGCTTCAGCAGGTCGTCGATATTAGTGGGATAAATCAGCTGAAAGCCCTGCTGCGTCAGCGCCGTATTCAGTTCGCGCAGCGGCTCGTCTTTGTAGAACATGCCGTGTGAACCCATAATCGCCAGAATATTCAATGCGCACCTCCCTTTTAATGTGGCAGGGCTAATCATAGCGAAGGATGGCGATTGGGTACGTCGGAATGCTCTACTCTGTTGCCAGTCGGTAAATCAGAGGCATAAAAAAAGCGGACCGGAGTCCGCTTTTTACCGCTGAATACGCTTAAGCGTAGCCGTAGCTCATCAGACGCTGATAGCGACGATCGAGCAGCTCTTCAGTGCTCAGGCTGTCGAGATCGGCCAGATCCGCCAGCAGCTGATTTTTCAGCGACAGCGCCATATCCACCGGCTGACGGTGCGCGCCGCCCAGCGGTTCAGGGATGATCGAGTCGATCAGCTTCAGCTCTTTCAGACGGTTGGCCGTAATGCCCATCGCTTCTGCCGCCAGCGGGGCTTTATCCGCGCTTTTCCACAGAATTGAGGCGCAGCCTTCCGGCGAAATCACCGAGTAGGTGCTGTACTGCAGCATATTCACTTTGTCGCCCACGCCGATCGCCAGCGCGCCGCCTGAGCCGCCTTCGCCGATCACGGTGCAGATAACCGGAATTTTCAGACCGGACATTTCACGCAGGTTGCGCGCGATCGCTTCCGACTGTCCACGCTCTTCCGCGCCCACGCCCGGATAGGCACCCGGCGTGTCGATAAAGGTGATCAGCGGCATTTTAAAGCGCTCGGCCATCTCCATCAGACGCAGCGCTTTGCGGTAGCCTTCCGGCGCCGGCATACCGAAGTTGCGGCGGATTTTCTCTTTGGTTTCGCGACCTTTTTGATGACCAATGATCATTACCGGGCGGCCGTCGAGACGGGCGATACCGCCGACAATCGCTTTGTCGTCGGCATAGGCGCGATCGCCAGCCAGCTCGTCAAAGTCGTCAAAAGCGTTGCGAACGTAGTCAAGCGTATAAGGACGCAGCGGATGGCGCGCCAGCTGCGCGACCTGCCATGCGCCCAAATCGGCGAAGATTTTACGGGTCAGCTCAACGCTTTTCTCGCGCAGGCGCTGTACCTCTTCATCCAGATTAATGTGTTTATCATCCTGACGACCAATCGACGTAAGCGAATCAATTTTCGCTTCAAGTTCCGCGATCGGCTGTTCAAAATCCAGGTAATTAAGACTCATAATGTTCCTGTTTTAGTCAAACTCCAGTTCAACCTGCTCCGACCCTATCAACGAACGCAGTTCGTTGAGCAGGCGATCGCTGGGCGAAATACGCCACGCTGCACCAAAGCGTAGCTTCGCTCGCGCGTCGGCTCTCTGATAGTAGAGATTCACCGGAATCGTCCCCGAGCGATGGGGCTCGAGAGACTGGCGGAGCCGGTTTAATAGCTGGTCATCAATTTGCCTGTCCGTCAGCGAGATAGCAAGTCCGCGCGCGTATTTTTCGCGCGCTTCGTCAATGTCCATGACTTCCCGGGCGGTCATTTTAAGGCCGCCGCTGAAGTCATCAAAGCTGACCTGTCCGCTGACGATCAGGATACGGTCTTTCTCCAGCAACTGCTGGTATTTATCTAACGCATCGGTAAATAACATCACCTCCAGACGGCCGGAACGGTCGTCCAGAGTACAGATACCAATTCGGTTGCCGCGCTTGGTCACCATCACGCGCGCCGCCACCACCAGACCGGCAGCAACGGTAATTTTACCACGCTCGGTGGGATGCATGTCCTTCAGGCGCATGCCGCCCACATAGCGTTCAATCTCTTTCAGATACTGATTAATCGGATGGCCGGTGAGATAGAGGCCGAGCGTTTCCCGCTCGCCGTCGAGCTGCACCTGCTCCGGCCAGGGGGTGACGCTGGCGTAGGATTTCTCAACCTGCTCCGGCTCTTCCGCCAGCACGCCGAACATATCAGCCTGGCCGATCGCCTCTGCTTTCGCGTGCTGATCTGCCGCCTTCAGCGCGTCGCCAAGCGAACTCATCAGCGCCGCGCGGTGCGGGCCGAGACGATCGAAGGCGCCGGACATGATCAGCTTCTCCATCACGCGGCGGTTGATCTTTTTGGTGTCGGTGCGCGCGCAGAGATCGAACAGCTCGCGGAAATAGCCATCCTGGTTGCGCGCCTCGATGATCGCTTCGATCGGGCCTTCACCAACGCCTTTGATCGCCCCGATGCCGTAAACGATCTCGCCGTCGTCGTTAACGTGGAACTGATAAAGGCCGGAGTTGATATCGGGCGGCAGCACCTTCAGGCCCATGCGCCAGCACTCATCCACCAGACCAACCACCTTCTCGGTGTTATCCATATCGGCAGTCATTACCGCCGCCATAAACTCGGCCGGATAGTGCGCCTTCAGCCATAGCGTCTGGTAAGAAACCAGCGCATAGGCGGCGGAGTGCGATTTGTTAAAGCCGTAGCCGGCGAATTTTTCCACCAGGTCGAAGATCTTCATCGACAGCTCGCCGTCGATGCCCATGCGTTCCGCGCCCTCTTTAAACACCGAGCGCTGCTTGGCCATCTCTTCCGGTTTCTTTTTACCCATTGCGCGGCGCAGCATATCCGCGCCGCCCAGCGTATAGCCGGAGAGCACCTGGGCAATCTGCATTACCTGTTCCTGATAGAGGATAATGCCGTAGGTGGGTTCCAGCACCGGCTTCAGGCTCTCATGCTGCCACTGAATATCCGGGTAGGAGATCGCCTCGCGCCCGTGCTTACGGTCGATAAAGTTATCTACCATGCCCGACTGCAGCGGACCGGGGCGGAACAGCGCCACCAGCGCGATCATATCTTCAAAGCAGTCCGGCTTCAGGCGTTTAATCAGGTCTTTCATGCCGCGCGATTCAAGCTGGAACACCGCCGTGGTTTCCGCGCGCTGCAGCATGTCGAAGCTCTTTTTATCATCCAGTGGGATAGCGGCGATATCGATAGGCGGCAGCCCCTGCTTCTCCCGGCGCGGGTTGATCATCTTCAGCGCCCAGTCGATGATGGTGAGCGTGCGCAGACCCAGGAAGTCAAACTTCACCAGCCCGGCATACTCCACATCGTTCTTGTCGAACTGCGTCACCGGATGGTTGCCGTTTTCGTCGCAGTAGAGCGGCGCAAAGTCGGTGATCTGCGTCGGGGCGATAACCACGCCGCCGGCGTGCTTGCCGGCGTTACGCGTGACGCCTTCCAGCTTGCGCGCCATGTCAATCAGCGCTTTGACCTCTTCGTCCGCATCATACATTTCCGGCAGCTGCGGCTCGACAGCGAAGGCTTTCTCCAGCGTCATGCCGGGATCGGGCGGGATCAGCTTGGAGATGCGGTCAACGAAGCCGTACGGATGCCCCAGCACGCGGCCGACGTCGCGGATAACCGCTTTCGCCGCCATGGTGCCGAAGGTGATGATCTGCGATACCGCTTCGCGCCCGTACATTTCGGCGACGTGATCGATCACCTGGTCGCGCTTCTCCATACAGAAGTCGACGTCGAAGTCCGGCATCGAGACGCGTTCCGGGTTCAGGAAGCGTTCGAACAGCAGATCGAACTCCAGCGGATCGAGATCGGTGATCTTCAGGGCGTAGGCGACCAGCGAACCGGCGCCGGAGCCGCGTCCCGGCCCGACCGGAATACCGTTATCTTTCGACCACTGGATAAACTCCATTACGATCAGGAAGTAGCCGGGGAAGCCCATCTGGTTGATAACGTTAAGCTCAATCTCCAGACGCTCGTCATATTCCGGCCGCTTCTCCGCGCGCACCGCCGGGTCGGGAAAGAGGAACTCAAGGCGTTCTTCCAGCCCTTCGCGCGACTTCATCACCAGGAAATCTTCGGTGGTCATATCGCCGGTCGGGAACTGCGGCAGGAAGTACTCGCCGAGGCGCACCGTAACGTTGCAGCGCTTAGCAATCTCTACGCTGTTTTCCAGCGCTTCCGGGATGTCCGAGAAGAGCTCGCACATCTCCTCTTCGCTGCGCATATATTGCTGAGGACTGTAGTTGCGCGGGCGTTTGGGATCGTCCAGCGTATAGCCGTCATGGATCGCCACGCGGATTTCATGGGCGTCGAAATCTTCTTCGTTAAGGAAGCAGACCTCATTGGTGGCGACCACCGGCACGCCCTCGGCGATGGCAAGCTCAACCGCAGCGTGCAGATAGCTCTCTTCGTCGGCGCGGCCGGTGCGCATCAGTTCAAGGTAGTAGCGATCGGGAAAGTGAGTCTGATAGAAGTCGAGGCACTGCGCCACCAGCGCGCTGTTGCCGCGCAGCAGGCTGCGGCCCACGTCGCCGCAGCGTCCGCCGGAGAGCAGAATTAATCCTTCGCTCAGCTCCTGCAGCCAGTCGCGATCGATAACCGGGCCGGCGATGCCGTAGCCGCGCTGGTAAGCGCGCGAGATCAGCAGCGTCAGGTTCTGATAGCCGGTATTGTTGGCGGCCAGCACCGTCAGCTGGGTCAGCTCGTCGCCCATCAGTTCGCTGGCGACCTTGAAGTCCGCGCCGATAATCGGTTTGATCCCCGCGCCGTGCGCGCTGCCGTAGAAACGCACCAGCCCGCACAGGTTCATAAAGTCCGTGATAGCGATGGCCGGCATGCCGAGCGCAGCCGCCTTCTTGACCAGCGGCCCGGTTTTCGCCAGGCCATCGACCATAGAGTAGTCACTGTGGACACGCAGATGTATAAAACGGGGTTCAGCCATATCGGTTTCCGGTTAAAACAGCATCAGGCTATTAAAGCGTAGCTGGCTGGCCAGCGGCCAGGACTTCAGCGTCGATCAGGGCGTTGCGCACCGGCGCAAAGCTGCGGCGGTGATGCGGCGTGGCGCCGTGCAGCGTCAGTTTTTCCATATGCAGCGCGGTGGGATAGCCTTTGTGCTGCGCGAAGCCATACTGGGGAAAGAGCCGATCCAGCTCCGCCATTTCGCTGTCGCGGGAGACCTTGGCGATAATCGACGCCGCGCTGATCTCCGCAACCAGGCTGTCGCCCTTCACCACCGCCTGCGAGGGCATCGGCAGCGCGGGCGTGCGGTTGCCGTCTACCAGCACGAAATCGGGCGTGATGGCCAGGCCTGCGACCGCGCGCTGCATCGCCAGCATGGTGGCGTGCAGAATATTGAGCCGGTCGATCTCCTCCGGCTCGGCGCGGCCTAAACTCCACGCCAGCGCTTTTTCTTTAATCTCGTCAAACAGGGCGAGGCGGCGCTTTTCCGACAGTTTCTTCGAGTCCGCCAGCCCCTGAATCGGCCTTGTGGGATCGAGAATAACCGCCGCCGTGACGACCGCGCCGACCAGCGGGCCGCGGCCCACTTCGTCAACGCCCGCAATCAGGCGGGCATCGGGATAGATAAAATCAGCCATTGGCGATCTCCAGTACGGCGTCCGCTGCCTGTTCGTCTGCGTTCCAGCGAATCTGCTGATGCAGCTCGCTGAAGGTCGCGAGCAGCGCGTCGCGTTGCGGACCGGCATGCAGCAGCGGCTCGAGCGCCGCCGCCAGCGCGTGCGGTTCACACTCCTCCTGCAGCAGCTCTTTCACCAGCTCGCGCCCCGCCAGCAGGTTAGGCAGCGAGACGTAAGGCGTCTTCACCAGCCGCTTCGCCAGCCAGAAGGTTGAGGGCTTCATACGATAGCCAACCACCATCGGACATTTTGCCAGCATACACTCCAGCGCGGCGGTGCCAGATGCCAGGATTGCAGCGTCGCTCGCAATCATCGCCTCGCGCCCCTGACCGTCCAGCAGATGCATCGGCACTTCAGGCGCGACCTCTGCTTTGATCTGTTCAAACTGCGCGCGACGCTTCGCGTTGACCAGCGGCACGACGATTTCCAGCGCCGGATAGCGTACGCGCAGCAGCTGCGCCGCCCGCAGAAAATCGGCGCTGAGCATCTCCACCTCCGCATGGCGGCTGCCGGGCAGCAGCGCAAGGCAGAGCGCCTCGTCGCTGATGCCCAGCGCGCGGCGCGCGGCGGACTTGTCCGGCTGCAGCGGCATCGCATCCGCCATGGTATGGCCGATAAAGCGGCACGGCACGTGAAAGCGATCGTAAAACGCTTTTTCAAAGGGTAAAAACGCGAGCACCAGATTGGTATTACGGCCAATCTTAAACACGCGCTTTTGTCGCCACGCCCACACCGATGGGCTGACGTAGTGAATGGTGCGAATGCCGTTGCGCTTCAGCCGCCCTTCCAGCGTGATATTGAAATCGGGCGCATCGATACCGACGAAGACGTCCGGCTTGAGTTCGGTAAAGCGCTGCGTCAGGTCGCGGCCGATTTTCATCAGGCGCGGCAGACGGCCGAGCACCTCTACGATGCCCATCACCGCCAGCTCTTCCATCTCGTACCAGGTTTCGCAGCCTTCGGCCTGCATGCGCGGGCCCGCCACGCCGACGAAGTGAGCGTCGGGATGGCGCGCTTTAAGCGCGCGGATAAGACCGGCGCCGAGAATATCGCCGGAGGTTTCTCCGGCGACCAGGGCTATCGTAAGGGGACGCTCTGACATGAATTAACGAATCAATCCACGCGTGGAACGAGCGAAGAAGTCGTAGAAGGGCTGCACTTCGCTATGCTGCTTCGCCAGCGCTTCAATTTCCGGCTTGGCTTCTTCCAGCGTTTTGTTACTGCGGTAGAGCACTTTGTAGGCGTTGCGAATGGCGTGCAGCGCCTCTTTGCTGAAACCGCGGCGCTTCAGGCCTTCGATATTGATGCCGAACGGCGTCGCGTGGTTGCCCTGCGCGATAACATACGGCGGCACATCCTGTGCAACGCCTGAACAACCGCCTACCATTACGTGCGCGCCGATAGTGCACCACTGATGCACCGCCGTCATGCCGCCGATAATCGCGAAGTCGTCCACGGTCACGTGGCCGCCCAGCGTGGCGTTGTTGGCGAAGATGCAGCGGTTGCCGATCACGCAGTCGTGTGCGATGTGCGCGTTCACCATCAGCAGGTTATCGCTGCCGATAGTGGTGACGCCGCCGCCCTGTGCGGTGCCGCGATGAATGGTTACGCTTTCGCGGATGCGGTTGCGGTCGCCTACTTCAACGCGCGTCGGCTCGCCGGCGTATTTAAGATCCTGATTCACTTCGCCGATAGAGGCGAACTGATAGATCTGGTTATCTTTCCCGATACGCGTGTGGCCATTAATGACCACATGCGACTTCAGGACGGTACCTTCACCGATCTCCACATGCGCGCCGATAAAGCAGAACGGGCCAATGTGAACGTTAGGGCCGATAATGGCCCCTTCTTCGATGACGGAACTGGCATGTATGGTGGCGGTTGGATCAATCACAGATTATGCCTCCCGGCTACGGGCACACATCATGGTCGCTTCACAGACAATCTTGCCGTCAACGGTAGCAACGCCTTTGAAACGCGTCAAACCGCGGCGGGTTTTCTCGAAAGTCACTTCCATGATCATTTGATCGCCCGGTACAACCGGACGCTTGAAACGGGCTTCGTCGATGCCGGCGAAATAGTAGAGCTCGCCCGGCTCCAGTTTACCCACGCTTTTAAACGCCAGGATACCGGTAGCCTGCGCCATCGCTTCGAGGATCAGAACGCCGGGGAAAATCGGTTTACCAGGAAAATGCCCCTGGAAAAACGGTTCGTTAACAGAGACGTTCTTTACCGCGCGCAGATACTTGTGCTCTTCAAACTCCAGCACGCGGTCAACCAGCAGAAACGGGTAGCGGTGCGGCAGCAGCTCTAAAATTTCTTCAATTTTCAGAGTATGAGTTTCAGTAGTCAAAATACTCTTCCTGTCCTAAAAATCTGATGACATCAATAACACGGCCTGCACAGATCAAAATGATCCTCCGCAGGCCGAAATCGGTTCAATGGCGCCTGGCTTGCCTGCTTAACAGTTTTTATTAGCAAGCCGGTCGCATGTGGGATGGCGTTTAGTCGTCTTTGCCGACCTTCCGCTCGATGGCTTTTAAGCGCTTGCTCATGTCATCGATGTTCATCACCAGCGCTGCAGTTTTGCGCCAGGTTTTATTGGGTTGTAGCGGAATGCCCGAGGAGTATACCCCAGGCTCTGTGATAGGACGCATAACCATGCCCATACCGGTCACAGTCACCTTGTCACAGATTTCCATATGGCCGTTAATGACGCTGGCACCGCCAATCATACAGTAACGTCCAATTTTCAAACTACCCGCCATGATCACACCACCCGCAACCGCGGTATTGTCGCCAATAACCACGTTGTGTGCGATCTGACACTGGTTGTCTATGATAACACCATTGCCGATCAGAGTGTTATCCAGCGCGCCACGATCGATAGTGGTACAGGCGCCGATTTCTACCCGATCGCCGATAATTACAGCGCCAAGCTGCGGGATTTTCACCCAGTTGCCGCGATCGTTGGCGTAGCCGAAACCGTCCGCGCCGATCACGGTGCCGGACTGAATCAGACAATCCTGACCGATTTCGATCTCATGGTAGACGGTGACGTTGGCCCAGAGGCGGCTGTTGTTGCCGATGCGCGTCTTTTTACCGACGAAGCAGCCCGCGCCGATCACCACGTTGTCACCCAGCACCACGTCCGACTCGATCACCGCGTTGGCGCCGACAGAGACGTTTTGCCCCAGCGTCGCGCTGGGATCGATTACCGCGCTGGGCGCGATATTCTGCGCAGGCTGCGGCGTGGTATCCAGCAGCTGAGCCATGCGCGCATAGGTCAGATAGGGATTCTTCACCACCAGCGCGGCCGAGTGACACCACTCCAGATCCGCTTCCGTCAGCACCACGGCCGATGCCTGACACTGGACGAGCTGCTCGCGGTAGCGGCTGTTGCTAAGAAATGTGATTTGGCCGGTTTGGGCGGATTGCATAGAAGCAATGCCGGAGATGGCGATATCGCCATCTCCGTGCAATTCTGCATCCAACTGCTGGGCTAAATCAGCCAGTCGAATTGATGACATCGATTATTTAACCTGTTTCAGCACGTCAGCGGTAATATCTTTCGCGTTCGCTGCGTAAGCTACGGCGTTGGCGTCGATCACCACGTCATAACCTTCGTCGCTCGCCACTTTCTTCACGGCGTCCTGAATACGGCTCAGCAGCTTGTTGCGCTCTTCCATCTGACGACGACGGTTATCCTGCTCAAAAGCCTGCGCTTTTGAAGAGAACGCTTCACGCTGCGACATGACATCTTTCTCCATGCGGCTGCGCTCGCTGGCCTTCATGGTTGAACCGTCGCGCTGCAGGCGCTGCATTTTGGTCTGCAGGTCGCGTTCCTGGCTCTGCAGCTCGGTTGCGCGGCCTTTAAACTCGTTTTCCAGCTGTTTAGCAACGGTCGCACGCTGCGGTAACTGTTGGAAAATGCTGGACACGTTTACCACTGCGATTTTGTCAGCAGCCTGAGCGCCTGCGGATACAGCTAAAGCAAGACCCAGTCCTGCGGCACACAACAACTTTTTCACTATAAACTCCTTACCATCAACGTTTGTGTCAGCGACACAGTGTTTGCTCCGAACCGCCTGAAAAACCGCGGTTCGGTAGCAAGACTTCAGCTTATGCTTCCTTGCTCAGAACCTTACCAGGTTTTACCAATGTTAAACTGGAACTGTTCTGATTTATCCCCTTCCACTTTTTTGACCGGCTGGGCATAGGAGAAGACCAGCGGCCCCAGCGGGGACATCCACTGCAGCGCAATACCGCTTGAAACGCGGATATTGTTTGGATCGCTATAGTCCGGGATGCCAGCGGCACGGGTTTCAGCCGTATTCTCCCACTTGGTGTCCCAGACGGTACCCGCATCCACGAACAGCGAAGTTCGTACCGAGTTAGCATATTTTTCGCTCAGGAACGGCGTCGGGGTAATCAGCTCCAGGCTGGCCACCGCCATCGCATTGCCCCCGACCGCATCGTCCGACTTACAGATGCCGTTCGGATCGCTCAGCGTACAGGTTGATGAGCGGTCGTTCAGGTAGGCTGCTTTTGGACCGATGGTGTTGGAGCGGAAGCCGCGCACCGTGCTGGAGCCGCCCGCATAGAAGTTCTCATAGAACGGCATCTCTTTGCCGCCCAGACCATCGCCGTAGCCGACGCGGCCGCGGCCTAACAGCACCCAGGTGCGATCGCGGTTCAGCGGCACGTACTGCTGGGTATCCAGCGTCGCTTTATAGAAGCTATTGTCGGAGCCCGGAATCGTGACCTTACCGTTCAGGTTGGTACGGTTACCCGCGGTCGGGAAGAAGCCGCGATCGAGGGTGTTGTATGTCCAGCCGTAGTTAAAGGTAAAGTCATCCGCGGAGAAATCGCCTTTATCGTTAAGCTCCTGCGGCTTGCCGACCGAGTCGAGATAGCGCCACATCGCCACCTGCGGCTGCATGTTGGAGAGGTCGTTATGGACATAGCCCAGACCCACGCGCAGCGTGTTGTTTTCGTTGACCGGGAAGCCCAGGGTGCCGTCTACGCCGTAACTCTTGTTGGTGTAGTCCGACAGGTCCGCATCGTCCGCTTTAAAGTCGTTGTAGAAGACGCGGCCGCCCAGGCTCACGCCATCCACCGTAAAGTACGGATCGGTCAGCGAGAACTCGGCATAGGTCTGGTAATCATTCTTGGTACCGCTGATGCTTACCGTGTTGCCGGTGCCGAGCCAGTTATCCTGGGTTACGCCGACCTGGAAGCTGACGCCGCTTTCGGTGCCGTAGCCGACGCCGAAGTTAAAGGTACCGGTATTGCGCTCTTTTACCTTGTAGACCACGTCTACCTGATCGGGCGCACCCGGCACGCGCTGGGTATCCACGTCGACGGTTTCAAAGTAGCCGGTACGGTTCAGGCGCTCTTTACCCTGCTCTACCAGGTCGCTGCCCAGCCATGCGCCTTCCATCTGACGCATTTCGCGACGCAGCACCGCATCTTTCGAGGTGTCGTTGCCTTCGAAGCGCACTTTACGCACGTAGTAGCGGTTGCCGGCGTCCACGCTGATATGCAGCTTCACCGTTTTGTCGGCGTCGTTGATTTCCGGCTGCGTCATCACGCGCGGATAGGCGTAGCCGTAGCGGCCCAGCAGCTTCTTGATGTCATCTTCCATCTGGGTAACTTTGGTGCCGTTATAGAGCTCGCCCGATGGAATTTGTGTCAGATGTTCGATTTCTGCCGAGTGGCCCGCCATGCTGCCGTTGACGATCACGCCGGCGATTTTGTACTGCTCGCCTTCGGTGATGTTAACGGTGATATAGATGCCTTTTTTATCCGGCGTCAGGCTGACCTGCGTGGAATCGATGTTGAAGCGCGCATAGCCGCGATCGAGATAGAAGCTGCGCAGGGTTTCAAGGTCGCCCGCCAGTTTTTGCTTCTGATATTTGCGATCGCCTACCACGTTCCACCACGGCACTTCGTCGCGCAGCTGGAAGCGGGAGATCAGCTCGTCAGAGCTAAACGCCTTATTGCCGACGATGTTAATCTGCTGAATCTTGGCAGAGACGCCCTCGGTGAAGACCAGTTTCAGGTCGACGCGGTTGCGCGGCAGCGGCGTCACCACCGCCTTCACGTTGGCGGTATATTTACCGACGCTGTAGTAGAAATCCTCCAGTCCCTTCTCAATCGAGGAGATGGTGGTGCGGTCCAGGGCTTCGCCTACGCGTACGCCAGAGGCCTCAAGGTTCTGCTTGAGCTGCTCCTCTTTCACCGCTTTGTTGCCGGTAAAGGTAATGCTGGCAATGGTAGGACGTTCTTTAACCTGAACAATCAGCGTAGTTCCGTCGCGCAGGACCTGAACATCCTCAAAGTTGCCGGTAGCGAAGAGTGAACGAATGGTATTTTTGACATCTTCGTCATTAACCGTATCGCCCACTCGTACCGGCATGCTCAGCAGAGCCGCGCCGACGGCGACTCGCTGCAGCCCTTCGAAATGAATATCCTTCACCACGAAATCGTCTGCACCGTAAACGGTGGCGCTGCTAAACAGCAGCGACGCTATGAGCAACTTTTTCATCGCCATCGTTATTATGCGTTTTCCTAACACATCCCGCGTCTGTCTGCGTTCCAGCGATTACAGACGTGAGAAATCATTGAAAAGTGCAAGCCCCATTAACAACACCAGCAGGATTGAGCCAATGCGATAACTGAAGTCCTGAACTCGCTCGGACACCGGTCCACCTTTGATCTTTTCGATCGCCAGGAAGAGCAAATGCCCACCATCTAACACCGGCAGTGGGAAGAGATTGATGATCCCAAGGTTGACGCTAATCAACGCCAGAAACATCAGGTAGTAAATCATCCCATATTCCGCTGACAATCCTGCACCCTGCGCAATCGAAATCGGCCCGCTCAGGTTGTTCAGCTTCACATCGCCGGTAATTAACTTGCCCAGCATGGAGACCGTCAGCTTCATCAGTTGCCAGGTTTTCGCGCTGGCCTCACCGATAGCGTCAAACGCGCCATACTGCCTTACCGTTTTATAGGCCTCCGGCAGCGGAACAACGCGCGGGATAACCCCGGCGAACCCTTCTGCCTTCGCGCCCGGCCTGGCTTCCGGCGTCAGGTGCAGCTGCACCGTTTCGCCGTTGCGATTGACGTCCAGGACCATCTCTTTGCCAGGATTATCCCGCACCTGCATGACAAAAGTCTGCCATTGCGTTAACGGCTGACCATCGACTTTAACGATCCTGTCGCCCGCTTGCAAACCGGCAACGCTCGCTGGGGAATCTGCCTGCACCTCCGCCAGCGTGGTTTCGATTTGCGGGCCGCGCGGACGAATGCCCAGCGCCACAACCGGATCCTCTTTGTCTGGCTCGAACTGCCAGTCGCGCAGGTCAACCGCTTTCTGCTGCGTCGCCTCTTCGCCGAAGCGTGAGACGGTCAGCACCGTCTGCGCGTCACCGATTTTGCCGATCAGCGCCATACGCACGGCATCCCAGTCAGGCGTTTCGATACCGTCGACTGCTTTAAGTTCCATTCCGCTGACAATTTGCGCCTGCGCCGCCACCGAACCGTTCACTATTTCGCCAACGACCGGGCGCACGCCGGGCACGCCGTGAATAAACACGACCCAGTAGGCGAAGATGGCGAAGATGAAATTAGCGACGGGACCGGCGGCGATAATCGAGGCGCGCTGCCAGATGGCTTTATTGTTGAAAGCCTGATGACGCAGCTCGGCGGGCACGCTTTCCACGCGCTCGTCGAGCATTTTGACATAGCCGCCGAGCGGGATCAGTGCAATCACATATTCGGTGCCCTGACGGTCGCGACGCTGCCAGAGCGCCTTGCCGAAACCGATCGAGAAGCGCTCTACGCGCACGCCGCAGCGGCGCGCCACCCAGAAATGGCCGAACTCATGAACGGTGATCAGCACGCCAAGGGCGATGATAAAGGCGACAAAACTCCACAGTATACTCAACATCTACGCCTGTCCTCAGAGAGTGCGGAACACCAGCAGCAGCAAACAGGCGAAAACCGGCACCGCAGCGGTAAGGCTGTCGATGCGATCGAGTATACCGCCGTGACCCGGGATCAGGCTGCCGCTGTCTTTGATGCCCGCTTCACGTTTGAACATACTTTCCGTTAGATCGCCCAGCACCGAAGCGAGCGTCGCCACGACGGCGCAGACGATCAGCGTGCCGGCGGAAACGGTCAGCGGCGCGAAGCTGGCGAACAGCCAGGCGAGCAGCGCGGAGGAGACCAGACCGCCGAGAAAGCCTTCCCAGGTTTTACCGGGCGAGACTTTGGGTGCCAGCTTATGCTTGCCAAACATCTTGCCGAACATGTAGGCACCGGAATCGGCGCCCCACACCAGGAACATCACGAACAGCAGCCACCAGGCGCCCGCAAAGCGATCGCTCTCATAGTGATACTGACGCAGCGCTACCATGCCCCAGAAAAAGGGGATGAGTGTGAGAATGCCGAACAGCAGGCGCAGGGGACGCGATTGACGCCACAGCGCGGCCGATGCGGGATAGGAGAGAACCAGGAGCAGAGCCGCAATCCACCACGCCAGCGACGCCCAGAGCGACGTGGCGACCTGCGGCAGATGCACGTCACGCTGATAGGGAGGAAGAGTAAAGAGCATCCCCGCCAGCAGCAGCCCGCACAGCAGGGAAAGCCAGATGCGCTGTTGGCGCGACGCCATGCCCGCAAGCTGGCCCCATTCCCAGGCGCCGAGCATGCAGATAATAATCATCGTAATCGCAAAACCAACGGGCGGTAACCAGAAAAGCGCAGCAATCACCAGCGGAATAAGAATAAGCGCGGTAATCAGACGAGACTTCAGCAAAGGTTACCCCCTGTTTGCTCAGGCGCCGCCTGGTGCAGCGCCGCCAAAACGACGCTCCCGCAGAGAGAATGCATTCAGTGCACCTTCAAAAACGTGTTCATCAAAATCAGGCCAGAGAACATCGGTAAAATAAAACTCAGCATAGGCGATCTGCCACAGCAGGAAGTTGCTAATCCGATGCTCTCCCCCGGTCCTTATCACTAAATCCACTGGAGCCAGTCCCTGCATGCACAGATGGGCAGACAGGTTTTCCTCGGTGATCTGGTCAGGACGCAGCAAACCTTCCTGAACCTGCTCAGCGAGTTTTTTCACTCCCTGGATAATATCCCAACGTCCGCCATAGTTCGCGGCAATATTGAGAGTCAGTCCACTATTTTGCTGAGTCAGTTCCTCGGCGCGACGAATACGCTCCTGAATACGGTTACTGAAACGGCTCACGTCGCCGATGATGCGCAGACGCACGTTGTGCTTGTGCAGGCTCTTTACTTCACTGTCGAGCGCCCAGACAAACAGCTCCATCAGCGCCGTGACTTCCTGAGGCGGACGGCTCCAGTTCTCACTGCTGAAGGCATAGAGCGTCAACGCTTCGAGATTATTGCTGACGGCAAAGCTGACGGAGCGGCGCACCGCTTTAACGCCCGCTTTATGGCCGGAAATACGCAGTTTTCCCTGATTTTTAGCCCAACGACCATTGCCATCCATAATGATAGCCACGTGACGCGGGCCTGTTCCCTGTTGGTCATCGGTTTTGTTGTGATTATTGGACGACATAACGCGTAATTAATTCCTGTTGTCAGAAATGCTGTGGTTTCTGAATACATTGCGCCCGGTCTTCTCCCGCCCAAAAGGGGCGAGGCGCATCAGATGCGATGCCATACCCGGAAACGCGAGCGAGCGACTATACCATTTTCGCTACAGGCGAACAAATAGCGGCGCGCGTTAACGCAAGGTCGCGAAACGCGGCAGCATCGCTGTGGCGCTGGCGCGTGCGGCACGATCGATATCCAGCACGGCCTCAACCGAATCTGGCTCCGCAAACGCCTGAGCCGCCAGCGCTTCGCTGTTGATCGCCGCGATGTCGGTAAAGCGGATCTGGTTATCCAGAAAGGCCGCCACCGCAACCTCATTGGCCGCGTTGAGCGTGGTGGTCGCCGCCTGCCCTGCCTCGCAGGCATCTATCGCCAGTTTCAGGCAAGGGTAGCGGGCAAAGTCGGGTTCAGCGAACGTCAGCGCGGACATGCGGGTGAAGTCCAGCGGCGTAACGCCTGCCGAAATACGCGCGGGCCAGGCCATGCAGTGTGCAATGGGGGTGCGCATATCCGGTGAACCGAGCTGAGCCAGCACGCTGCCGTCGCAGTAGCGCACCATGGAGTGGATCATCGACTGCGGATGCAGGATCACCTCCATTTGCGCTGCGCTGGCGTTAAATAACCAGCGGGCTTCAATGTATTCGAGACCTTTATTCATCATGGTGGCCGAGTCGACGGAGATTTTACGTCCCATCGACCAGTTCGGATGCGCGCAGGCCTGCGCCGGCGACATGGTCGCAAGGTCAGCCAGCGGCGTGTCACGAAAAGGACCACCCGATCCCGTAAGGATAATGGACTCAATGCCATTTTCTCGCAGGTCAGCGTATCCTAACTGATGCTGGATGGAAGCGGGTAAACTCTGAAAAATGGCGTTATGCTCGCTGTCGACGGGGAGCAGCTGCGCCTGATGATGACGCACAGCCTCCATAAACAAACGGCCGCAGGTGACAAGCGACTCTTTATTGGCGAGCAACACGCTTTTTCCGGCGCGGATCGCCGCCAGCGTTGGCAGCAAACCCGAGGCACCGACGATCGCCGCCATCACCTGGTCGACCTCGTCAAGCGCCGCCAGCTCGCACGCGGCCTGAACGCCGGAGAGCACTTCGGTAGAGACGTTGAGTGCTTTCAGTCGTTCACGCAGCGCCTGCGCGGCCGCTTCATCCGCCATCGCGGCGTAGCGCGGCTGAAATGTCTGGCACTGTTCCGCCATCAGCGCGACGTTTTGTCCGGCGACCAGCGCGGTGATTTGATAGAGTTCAGGATTGGCGCGAACCACCGCCAGCGTGCTGGCGCCGATCGATCCGGTAGAACCCAGCAAAGTTAATCGCTTCATTAAGCTATCCCTGTGAAGACGTCGAATAACGCCGCTTGCGCAGCAGCATAATGTAAAACGCCGCCAGAGCGCATTCGCAATGAATACAGCCCTGAACGGCGTTTTATACCCAAGGATATCGGGTATAGAGAGCAACCGATGGGATTAGAACTCCATCAGCTCCTTCTCTTTTTCAGCCAGCGCAGCATCAACATTCTTGATGCGCGCATCGGTCATTTTCTGGATCTCGTCCTGCGTACGACGCTCATCGTCTTCGCTGATCTCTTTATCTTTCAACAAGGCTTTGATTTTGTCGTTGGCGTCGCGGCGCACGTTACGCACGGAAACGCGGCCCTGCTCAGCTTCGCCGCGCACGATCTTGATAAGATCTTTACGACGCTCTTCGGTCAGCGCAGGCAGCGGAACGCGGATGTCGCTACCGGCTGAGTTCGGGTTCAGGCCGAGGTCGGAAGCCATAATGGCTTTTTCCACTGCCGGGCCCATGGAGCGGTCGAACACGTTGATTTTCAGCGTGCGTGAGTCTTCTACGGTAACGGAAGCGAGCTGACGCAGCGGCGTCGGCGTACCGTAGTATTCGACCACGATACCGTCGAGCAGTGAAGGAGAAGCGCGACCGGTGCGCACTTTGCTGATGGTGTTTTTAAACGCTTCGACGCATTTGTCCATGCGCGTTTCAGCATCTTTTTTGATGTCGTTAATCACGTTGAAACCCTTGGATTCGGTTTGACCTGGCCATTCCGGCGGCGCCGGAAGCGGTATCGCTGTTGAGCGATAATCCTGAATGGTGCGCGGTGAGGTTCACCGCGCCGACAGAATATACCTTATTTTATCTTGCGTCGGGTATTAATGCGTAATCAGGGTGCCTTCTTTTTCACCCATAACGACGCGACGCAGTGCGCCAGGTTTATTCATATTAAATACGCGGATCGGCAGCTGGTGGTCACGCGCCAGCGTAAAGGCGGCCAGATCCATCACTTTCAGCTCTTTTTCCAGCACTTCGGCGTAGGAGAGCTGATCGTAGAGCGTTGCATCCGGGTTTTTCACCGGATCGGCGGAGTAAACGCCGTCGACTTTGGTTGCTTTCAGCACCACGTCCGCCTCGATCTCGATGCCGCGCAGGCAGGCCGCCGAGTCGGTGGTAAAGAAGGGGTTGCCGGTGCCGGCGGAGAAAATCACCACGCGGTTATTGCGCAGCAGGCTGATCGCTTCGGCCCAGCTGTAGTTGTCGCACACGCCGTTGAGCGGGATGGCAGACATCAGGCGCGCGTTGACATACGCACGGTGCAGCGCGTCGCGCATCGCCAGGCCGTTCATCACGGTCGCCAGCATGCCCATGTGGTCGCCGACGACGCGGTTCATTCCCGCCTGCGCCAGTCCCGCGCCGCGGAACAGGTTGCCGCCGCCAATTACCACGCCTACCTGAATGCCCAGCTCGACCAGCTCTTTCACCTCTTGCGCCATGCGGTCAAGCACGCTCGCGTCGATACCAAAACCTTCGGCACCTTGCAGTGCTTCGCCACTCAGTTTCAGCAGGATACGTTGATATACAGGTTTTGCGTTGGTCGCCATGGTCGGTTCTTCCTGGAAGAGTTGAAAAGGAGAAATTAAATCTGATCGATCATCCGCTTAGCGCGCGTAAATTACTATTGGGATGAGACTGAAAAGTGTCTGCTTAGCGTAGCAGACAAAAAAGAACCGCCTTCTGGCGGTTCCTTTCACAGCATTAAGACTGTTTGGACATTGCCGCTACTTCAGCAGCGAAGTCGCTTTCGACTTTCTCAATGCCTTCGCCCACTTCAAAGCGGATGAAGTTGATGACGTCAGCGCCCTGCTCTTTCAGCGCCTGGCCAACGGTTTTGCTCGGATCGATAACGAAAGCCTGACCGGTCAGAGAGACTTCGCCGGTGAATTTCTTCATGCGGCCTTCAACCATCTTCTCTGCGATCTCTTTCGGCTTGCCAGACTGCAACGCGATGTCCAGCTGAACCTGGTACTCTTTCTCAACCACGTCGGCAGAGACGTCTTCCGGCTTAACGAATTCCGGCTTGCTGGCTGCAACGTGCATAGCGATCTGCTTGATCAGCTCTTCGTTAGCGCCTTTCGCGGAGATCAGCACGCCGATGCGTGCGCCGTGCAGGTAAGAACCCAGCTGCTCGCCTTCCAGCACTGCGATACGACGGATGTTGATGTTTTCGCCGATTTTCGCGACCAGCGCTACGCGCTCTTCTTCGAATTTCGCTTTCAGCGCTTCAACGTCGGTGATGCGTTCTGCAGTCGCCGCGTCCAGCACTTTGTCAGCGAAGGCCTGGAAACCAGCGTCTTTCGCAACGAAGTCGGTCTGGCAGTTAACTTCCAGGATCACGCCGTAGTTGCCGTCGATTTTGGTTTTGATCACGCCGTCAGCAGCCACGTTGCCTGCTTTTTTCGCCGCTTTGATCGCGCCGGACTTACGCATGTTCTCAATCGCCAGCTCGATGTCGCCATTCGCTTCGGTCAGCGCTTTTTTGCAGTCCATCATGCCCGCGCCAGTACGCTCGCGCAGTTCTTTTACCAGTGCAGCGGTAATTTCAGCCATTCCAGAATCCTCGGTTCGTACCCCCGTGCTTACGCACTAAGGCACCTGTTGCGGAAAATTTACTCTGTCCCGCCCGCCTGAAAGGAGGCGTGACAGACGGAGATAAAATAAAGGGGCCAAGACTGGCCCCTTAACAGATTACATCTGATGTCTAAGGGCTCTGTGTCAGAGCGAACCTTATTAAGCGTTTTCTAAAGACGCTTCTTCAGCCTGCTCAGCCAGATCCTGTGAACGGCCTTCGCGCACGGTAGTGGCAACGGCAGTCAGGTACAGGCTAACAGCACGGATCGCATCGTCGTTACCCGGGATAACGAAGTCAACGCCGTCTGGATCAGAGTTGGTATCAACGATAGCGAATACCGGGATACCCAGGTTGTTCGCTTCTTTGATCGCGATGTGCTCGTGATCGGCGTCGATAACGAACAGCGCGTCCGGCAGACCGCCCATGTCTTTGATACCGCCCAGGCTGTTTTCCAGCTTGGCCAGTTCGCGACCGCGCATCAGCGCTTCTTTCTTGGTCAGTTTGTCGAAGGTGCCGTCCTGAGACTGAGTCTCAAGATCTTTCAGACGTTTGATAGACTGACGAACGGTTTTCCAGTTGGTCAGCATACCACCCAGCCAGCGGTGGTTTACAAAGAACTGGTCGCAGCTCAGTGCAGACTCTTTAATCGCTTCGCTGGCAGCGCGCTTGGTACCGACAAACAGGATCTTGCCTTTACGGGCAGAGATTTTGTTCAGCTCAGCCAGAGCGTTGTTGAACATCGGTACAGTCTGCTCAAGGTTGATGATGTGAACTTTGTTACGCGCACCGAAGATGAACGGCTTCATTTTCGGGTTCCAGTAACGGGTCTGGTGACCGAAGTGAACACCAGCCTTGAGCATGTCGCGCATGGAAACAGTTGCCATGATTACCTCTAGATTAAGTTTGGGGTTGGGCCTCCATGTATCCCATACGACCGACCTCTTTCGAAGCACCCCGGCGTATGTGTCGATACATGTGTGTTTTAGTACACAAAGTGAGTTTTTCGCGTTTCTCGCCGACCATAACGGTCTGACAGAGAATCGTCGGCGCGCTTTATACCACAACCAGGCTACTGAAGCCAGAATTTGTTCAGCGCGCGGCCGCGCGACGCGAACTGTTTGGCGGCCTGGTTTTCGGCTGCTAACATGACAGCACATCGTTCATTATTGCTGAAATTTTCGGCAACTGCGGATTAATTTAATGGCAATTTCAATTAAAACCCCTGAAGAAATCGAAAAAATGCGCGTCGCGGGCCGGCTGGCCGCCGAAGTGCTGGAGATGATCGCCCCGCACGTCAAACCAGGCGTCTCTACCGGCGAGCTGGACCGCATCTGCCACGATTACATCACCAACGAGCAGCACGCCATCTCCGCCTGTCTCGGCTATCACGGCTTCCCGAAATCGGTCTGCATCTCGGTCAACGAGGTGGTGTGCCACGGCATTCCCAGCGACGACCGTCTGCTGAAGGATGGCGACATCATCAACATCGACGTAACCGTTATTAAAGATGAGTACCACGGCGACACCTCGAAAATGTTTATCGTGGGTAAACCGACGATTCAGGGCGAGCGCCTGTGCCACATTACGCAGGAGAGCCTCTACCTGGCGCTGCGTCTGGTGAAGCCGGGCATTCGTCTGCGCGAGCTGGGCCGCGCTATTCAGAAATATGTTGAATCCCACGACTTCTCCGTTGTGCGTGAATACTGCGGCCACGGCATCGGCAAAGGCTTCCATGAAGAGCCGCAGGTGCTGCACTACGACGCAGACGACGGCGGCGTGGTGCTGCAGGCGGGCATGACCTTTACCGTCGAGCCAATGGTCAACGCCGGCGACTACCGCATCCGCACCATGAAAGATGGCTGGACGGTAAAAACCAAAGATCGCAGCTTGTCCGCGCAGTACGAGCATACTATTGTGGTGACCGATAACGGCTGCGAAATCCTGACCCTGCGTAGCGACGACACCATCGACGCGGTGCTGGTCAACGAAGGATAATCGTCCCCCACTGATAAAAAGCCGGCCCTGCGCCGGCTTTTTTATGGCTCAAGAAGAGAGATGCGGTATGAGCGCGATCCTGACGGATGAGGTCATTGACGGCCTGAAAGACTCCCCGGCGCACTGGGATGATGCGGTGCTGACCCGCGACGCCCTGAAGCAGAAGCTGGAAACCTTTAACGCCTGTCTCTCCACGGCGTTCGACGCCGGCGAATCGGCTGAAACCTTGATCGATGCGCGCACCCTGTTTATTGACCGCCTGCTGCGCCGCCTGTGGCGCTTTTACGGCTTCGACGCCCTGCCCGCTATTGCGCTGGTGGCGGTCGGCGGCTACGGCCGCGGCGAGCTGCATCCGCTCTCCGACGTCGATATTCTGATCCTCAGCCGCGATCCCCTCGACGACGCGAGCGCGCAGCAGACCAGCGAACTGCTGACGCTGCTGTGGGATCTTAAGCTGGAGGTGGGCCACAGCGTGCGCACGCTGGAAGAGTGTCTGCTGGAAGGCTTAGCCGACCTGACCGTCGCCACCAACCTTATCGAATCGCGCATGCTGACCGGCGATGTCGCCCTGTTTCTGGAGATGCAGAAGAACATCTTTAGCGAAGGTTTCTGGCCGTCGGCGACCTTCTACGCCGCCAAGATCGAAGAGCAGCAGGCGCGCCACCAGCGCTATCACGGCACCAGCTACAACCTTGAGCCCGATATTAAAAGCAGCCCGGGCGGCCTGCGCGATATCCATACGCTGCAGTGGGTGGCGCGCCGCCACTTTGGCGCCACCACGCTGGATGAAATGGTGGGGTTCGGCTTTCTGACCGAAGCGGAGCGCAACGAGCTTAACGAATGCCAGGCCTTTCTCTGGCGCATCCGCTTCGCCCTGCATCTGACGCTGACGCGCTACGACAACCGGCTGCTGTTCGATCGGCAGCTCAACGTCGCGCAGCGCCTTAACTACCAGGGCGAAGGCAACGAGCCGGTCGAACGCATGATGAAGGATTTCTTCCGCGTAACGCGTCGTATCGGCGAGCTGAACCAGATGCTGCTGCAGCTGTTTGACGAAGCGATTCTGGCGCTCTCCACCACCGAGAAGCCGCGCCCGCTGGATGACACTTTTCAGCTGCGCGGCAACCTGATCGATCTGCGCGACGAAACCCTGTTCGAGCGCGAGCCGCAGGCGATCCTGCGCATGTTCTACGTAATGGTGCGCAACGAAAATATTCGCGGCATCTACTCCACCACGCTGCGCCAGCTGCGCTACGCGCGACGTCACCTCAAGCAGCCGCTATGTCAGATCCCGGAAGCGCGCCAGCTCTTTATGGCGATACTGCGCCATCCGGGCGCGGTCAGGCGCGCGCTGCTGCCGATGCACCGCCACAGCGTGCTCTGGGCCTACACGCCGCTGTGGGGACAGATCGTCGGGCAGATGCAGTTTGACCTGTTCCACGCCTATACCGTCGATGAGCACACTATTCGCGTGCTGCAAAAGCTGGAGAGCTTCGCCAGCGAGACCACGCGCCCGATGCATCCGCTCTGCGTTGAACTCTGGCCGCGTCTGCCGCAGCAGGAGCTGCTGCTTATGGCGGCGCTGCTGCACGACATCGCCAAAGGCCGCAACGGCGATCACTCGATTCTCGGCGCGCAGGACGCGCTGGAGTTCGCCGAGCTGCACGGCCTTAACTCACGCGAGACGCAGCTGGTCGCCTGGCTGGTGCGCCATCATCTGCTGATGTCGGTAACGGCCCAGCGCCGCGACATTCAGGATCCCACCGTGATCCAGCAGTTCGCCGAGGTAATGCAGAACGAGAACCGGCTGCGCTATCTGGTCTGCCTGACCGTGGCCGATATCTGCGCCACCAACGAAACGCTGTGGAACAGCTGGAAGCAGAGCCTGCTGCGCGAGCTCTTTTTCGCCACCGAGAAACAGCTGCGGCGCGGCATGGAAAACAGCCCGGACCTGCGCGAACGCGTGCGCCATCACCGACTGCAGGCGCTGGCGCTGCTGCGCATGGACAATATCGACGAAGAGCGGCTGCACAATATCTGGAACCGCTGCCGCGCCGACTATTTCCTGCGCCACACGCCCAACCAGCTCGCGTGGCATGCGCGTCATTTAATGGAGCACGACCTGCGCCAGCCGCTGGTGCTGGTCAGCCCGCAGGCGACGCGCGGCGGCACCGAGATTTTTATCTGGAGCCCCGACCGTCCTTACCTCTTCGCCACCGTGGCGGGCGAGCTGGATCGCCGCAACCTCAGCGTCCACGACGCACAGATTTTTACCAGCCGCGACGGCATGGCGATGGATACCTTTATCGTGCTGGAGCCGGACGGCAGTCCGCTGGCGCCCGATCGCCACCTGATGATCCGCCAGGCGCTGGAGCAGGCGATCGCCCAGACCAGCTGGAATCCGCCGCGCACGCGCCGTGCGTCGGCCAAGCTGCGCCACTTCAGCGTCGATACCGAGGTTAACTTTTTGCCGACCCATACCGACCGCCGCAGCTATCTGGAGCTGGTCGCGCTCGATCAGCCCGGCCTGCTGGCGCGCGTAGGGGAAGTCTTCGCCGATATGGGCGTCTCGCTGCACGGCGCGCGCATCAGCACCATCGGCGAGCGCGTCGAGGATTTATTTATTCTGGCCAACAGCGAGCGTCGCGCGCTTGACGCGCAAATGCGCAAAGCGTTGCAACAACGGTTGACAGAAGCCCTTAATCCAAACGATAAAGTGTGACCGCAATCGATTTACTTATTTACTCTTGTGCCGGGGCGTGGCCCGGCATGCACCAGACAGATCAGGAAAAAATTATGCAACAGTTACAGAGCGTTATTGAAACGGCCTTCGAACGTCGCGCCGAGATTACCCCAGCGAGCGTCGATCCGGTGACCCGTGAAGCTATCAACCAGGTGATCGCTCAGCTGGACAGCGGCGCGCTGCGCGTAGCAGAAAAGATCGACGGTCAGTGGGTAACGCATCAGTGGCTGAAGATGGCGGTTCTGCTGTCGTTCCGCATTAACGAAAACCAGGTAATGGAAGGCGCAGAAACCCGTTTTTACGACAAGGTGCCGATGAAGTTCGCCGGCTGGGACGATGCACGCTTTAAAGAAGCAGGCTTCCGCGTCGTGCCGCCAGCGGCGGTTCGTCAGGGCGCCTATATCGCACGCAATACCGTGCTGATGCCCTCCTACGTCAATATCGGCGCTTACGTTGATGAAGGCAGCATGGTCGATACATGGGCGACCGTTGGCTCCTGCGCGCAGATCGGCAAAAACGTTCACCTCTCTGGCGGCGTCGGCATCGGCGGCGTGCTGGAGCCGCTGCAGGCGAACCCGACCATTATCGAAGATAACTGCTTTATCGGCGCGCGCTCGGAGATCGTCGAAGGGGTTATCGTGGAAGAAGGCGCGGTGATTTCCATGGGCGTCTACATCGGCCAGAGCACCAAAATCTACGATCGCGAAACCGGCGAAGTACATTACGGCCGCGTACCGGCGGGCTCCGTAGTGGTTTCCGGCAACCTGCCCTCTAAAGACGGCAGCTACAGCCTCTACTGCGCGGTTATCGTGAAGAAGGTTGACGCGAAGACGCGCGCCAAAGTGGGCATCAACGAACTGCTGCGCACTATCGACTAAGCTTCTCTGACGGGCCGCTGCGGCCCGTCATCTTTTCTTTACACTTCCCTCTCTTACAACCTGATTCGCGCGACGAATTAACAGGTGCGTTTACTTTTCACCCAGGTCATAATCCGCGCCAGTTATCTCCCGTCGCGCAGTGTTCAATCCGTTTTTTTGTCTACAGTTATTTTTGTGCCGTGAACACAGATGCGCGCTTCTCTCTTTTTGGTGGAAAAATCGCTATGTATGACAATCTTAAAAGTTTAGGCATTAACAATCCCGATGACATCGATCGCTACAGCCTGCGTCAGGAAGCGAACAACGACATTCTGAAAATTTACTTCCGCAAAGACAAAGGCGAGTTCTTCGCTAAAAGCGTGAAGTTTAAATATCCGCGCCAGCGCAAAACCGTCGTCGCCGACAATATCAATCAGGGCTACAAAGAGGTGCAGGAAATCAGCCCCAACCTGCGCTATGTGATCGACGAGCTGGATCAGATTTGCCAGCGCGATCAGGTGGAAGTCGATCTCAAGCGCAAAATCCTGGCGGATCTGCGTCATCTGGAGAGCGTGGTCACCAACAAAATCAGCGAGATCGAGAGCGATCTGGAAAAGCTGACGCGCAACAACCGCTAACGCGCCTGATATTACAGGGAGGTCGCGGGCCGAGCGCGCATGGATGCCTCAGGCGACTTTGCGATCGGGCCATACTATCCGCGCCAGCGCTCAGACTCTTCAACAGAAGGCCAGCTAACGCTGGCCTTTTTGTTGCCTTAGCTCTGTTCATCCAGCTGCAGCGCCACATAAAGCAGCAGACGATCGTCAAACTGGCTGAGATTCAGCCCGGTCAGCTCAGATATGCGGTTCAGCCGATACTCCAGCGTATTGCGGTGAATAAAGAGCGCGCGCGCCGTGGCGCTGGGCTGCACGTTATGGGTAAACCAGGCCACCAGCGTGCGCCGCAGCAGACCGTTATTATCCATGCTTTTCAGCCGCGCCAGCGGACGCGCCAGCTCATTGGCCTGCCAGCCGCCGCGCAGGCTGTCGAGCAGCACCGGCAGCACCAAATCCTGATAGAAATAGCTGCGCTGCTCCGGCATACGCTGCTTGCCGACTATCATGGTGGTGCGCGCGGTGCGATACGAGCGCGCAATACTGCCCGGCCCGGTGAAGTGGTTGCCGAGCGCGATGCGCATCCGCATCTGGCCGCTCTCTTTCATACGCTGCAGCAGCTGCTCGACGCGCCTGCGCTGATCCTCCTGATCGTAGCGCCCGTGCGCATTCAGCGCCGGTTTCAGCACCACCATCTCCGTCAGGGAAACAATGGCGATCAGGTTATCGCGCTCCGGGGTCGTCAGCAGCGTTTGCAGCTGCTGAAGCTCCGACATGGCGCTGTCGACGCCGAGCTGTCCGCTGTCGACCTCCACCACCGCCACCACGCGCGGCTGATTGAGATCGATGCCGAGACGCTGCGCCCACTCGGTCAGCTGCGGCGTCAGGCTCTCGCTGCGGATAAGGTTTAGCACCAGCTCTTCGCGCAGTCGACTGTCCTGCGCCAGCATATTGAGCAGCCTCGCCTGCTCCAGCATCATTTCTGCCGCCATGCAGACCAGCTCGCCGTAGTGGCGCAGCGCCACTGGATCGCCGGTCAGGCCGATCACCCCGACGATCTCGCCGTCAATGCGCAGCGGAAGGTTAATACCTGGCCGCACGCCGTGCAGATGTTTCGCTACCGCCTCATCAATGTCCACGATACGTCCCTGCGACAGCACCAGCAGCGCGCCTTCGTGCAATTCGCCAATACGCTCGCGATCGCCGCTGCCGATAATGCGGCCACGCGCGTCCATCACGTTGACATTGCTGTCAATAATCTTCATGGTGCGCGCCACGATATCCTGCGCCAGGCGCGCATCGAGATGATAGGTTGCCATCCTTAAATCCTGACAGGGAGTGAATAGTCCAGCATACGCATGGCGGAAGAGGTCGGCATTGTGCAGATGCACAGAGCCAGGCAGGGATTTGCAGATTTTGCGGCTCCGGTCACACTCTGAACCGCGCCCATAAAAAAGGCGGACCGAAGTCCGCCTGACAGCATAACCCGCTTTACTGCATCAGCAGATAGAGGCTGGTGTCGCCGCGCTTGACGTTAAGCGCCAGCACTGAAGGTTTGGTATCGAGAATTTTGCGCAGCTCGCCCAGGTTGGTGACGCGCTGCTGGTTGACGCCAAGGATTATGTCGCCTTTTTTCAGGCCAATACGCGCTGCGGCGCTGTTGGCCTTCACGTTATCGACGCGCACCCCTTTATCGCTGCCGCTGTCGTTGCTCAGATCGGCGCCCTCGATGCCGGTGTAGATGGTGGCCGACTGCACTTTATCCTGCGTGCTCTGCTGCAACTCGACGGTGACGCTCAGCGGCTTGCCGTCGCGCAGCAGGCCAAGCTGCAGTTTGGTGCCAATCGGCAGCGAGCCTACTTCGGCGCGCAGGGCGGCAAAACTGCTCAGCGGCTTGCCGTTCATCGACACCACGACGTCGCCCGCTTTCACGCCCGCTTTCGCCGCAGCGGAATTCGGCAGCACCTGGCTGACGAAGGCGCCGCGCTGCGCGTCGACCTTCATCGCTTTCGCCAGCTCGGAGTTCAGCTCAGCGCCCAGGATGCCCAGCTCGCCACGTTTCACCTGACCGAACTCCACCATCTGCCCGGTGAGGTTTTTCACCATATTGCTTGGAATAGCGAAGCCGATACCGATATTGCCGCCGTCCGGCGCGAGGATCGCGGTGTTAATACCGATCAGCTCACCGTTGAGATTGACCAGCGCGCCGCCGGAGTTGCCGCGGTTAATCGCCGCATCGGTCTGTATAAAGTTTTCGTAGTTTTCCACATTAAGCCCGCTGCGCCCCAGCGCGGAGACGATGCCTGACGTGACGGTCTCGCCCAGACCGTACGGGTTGCCGATAGCGACGGTGTAGTCGCCGACGCGCAGGTTATCGGAGTCGGCAATTTTAATCGCCGTCAGGTTTTTCGCGTCGATCAGCTGCACCAGCGCGATATCGGAACGGGGATCTTTACCAATCACTTTACCGTCATAGCGACGGCCGTCGCTGAGCTGCACCTGAATTTTGGTGGCGTTATCGACCACGTGGTTGTTGGTCACCACATAGCCTTTCTCGGCATTAATCACCACGCCGGAGCCAAGCGCGCGGAATTTTTCCTGCTGGGTATCAGGGCCAGCGCCGCCCTGCTGACACATCGGCGAGCTCTGGAAAGGTGACCCATCCTGGCAGAACGGCGAATTATCGCCGAAGAACTGCTGGAACTGCTGCGGCAGGCGCGGGGTTTTAACCGTGGTGCTGCCTTCAACGCTAATACTGACTACCGATGGCATCACTTTTTCCAGCATCGGCGCCAGGCTCGGCAGCTGCTGACTGGTAGAAGAAGCCGATTCGGCGGCGAAAACGGCGGCAGGGCTTAACGCCAGGCCAAGACTGAGCGCCAGCGCGCTCAACGTTAAGGTGTTTTTTTTCATTCGTATTAGTCTCATCCAGTAATAAACGTCAGACCCTTGCTGTGGTCAGTTATGAGATTTATCTTTTAACGCGAAGTTCCAGCAAAAGTTTGCGGGAAAGGTAAAAATTTATGCACGCCCTTTACAAAAGTCCAGTTATTCCACCGCCATTAGTCGGCGATACTCATCCCATGCATAGAGATCGGTCATGCCGCTAATATAATCCTGAATCAGGCGAAAGCGATAATAACGCTCCCACAACAGGCGCTGATATTTATGCTCAACCACTAGCGTACGCATTTTTTGCTGATAGGCTTTGCGGTGTTTGCCGGAAAGTTTATGGAACAGGCGCGTTTCAATGGGGTGCTGGCGCAAAAAATCGTCATTAATCAGCGTGGTAAAGGCTTCATACGTCAGCGTCATTAAAGGTTGATATATTTCTAACAATCCCTTAATAACGCGATAACCCTGTAATTCCAGCTGTTCGACTTCGGCATGGTTAAATACGTGGCGACGCGCCACCGTTTTAAACATCTGCAATAGCCGCCCCTCTTCGCCGTCATCCTCTAATAGCGCATGATTAAAATCGCCGTTGAAAATAGCCGGCAGATTATCGACGAAACGTCTCACCGCATGGCTAACCAGCACGTTCTGAACGTTAACCCGCAATGACATAAAGAACTGATCGCTTCTGCTGCGACGCTTTTTGTTACAGGCTTCGCGCCAGGCATCGCCGACCGTTCGACTAAAGGCGTCGTTATTTTTAATCGGGCCCCAGTTTTTACATAAATAGTCATAAAGCGCATCAATGTTAAATATATCTTTTTCAACGGCGTCATCAAGATCGGCGATGCAGTAAGAGATATCATCCGCCGCCTCCATAATATAGGTCAGCGGAAAGCGATGATGCTCTTCCATATGGGTCGCGGCGCGCAGCTCGGCGATATAGTCGCGCTCGGAGAGATAAAAGCCGGGCTTTTTCATCAGGGCGCTAAACTGTTCCGGCTTCTCACCCTGCCACCAGGCGGGGGCGGTATATTTCAGGATGCAGGCGACCTGTGAATAGCTGAGATTGAGCTGCAGCAGGGTATGCACCATACGGATCGCCTGCGCGTTGCCTTCGAAGTGGCACAGATCCTGGCGGATCATGGCGTTTAGCTGGCTAAAGTCAGCGCGCTGCTGCTCGCCTTCAACCCCGGCCACCAGCGGATCCACCAGCTCCAGCGGAAGATGCTCTTCAAACCAGTCGTTGATGGCGGCCTCGCCGAAATGGCCGAACGGCGGATTGCCGACGTCGTGCAGCAAACAGGCCATCTCCACCAGACTTTCGAACGCGCCCTCCATCCCGTTCAGCCCGTACTGCGCCAGACCGCCCTGATTTTTCAGGGTTTGCAGGATCTCTTTGGCGATATAGCGCCCCGTCTGCTGCACCTCCAGCGAATGGGTCAGGCGCGAACGTACCGCGGCGTTACGCTCCAGCGGAAAGACCTGGGTTTTTTGCTGCAGTCGGCGAATTGCCGCCGAGTTGATAATGCGGCCGCGATCGCTCTCAAAGTGGCGGGTAATAAAGTATTCCCCTTCCGGCTCTTTGCGCGTGTTATAAGGGCGGGTAAAACTGATCTTCTTCCTGAAATTAACCGTCGCCATCATTTCCCCTTATACCTTCGTGAATCAATCCCCTGCCAGCCATGCTAGACTATGCCTCACTTTTTACGACCACTTCCACCACATTAGCGAGACTCTTTTATGAAAGCAGGCATTATTGGCGCGATGGAGCAGGAAGTGACCCTGCTGCGTGACAAAATCGAGAACCGCCAGACCCTGACGCTGGCCGGATGCGAAATTTACACCGGCACGCTGAATGGCGTTGAGGTCGCTTTGCTGAAATCGGGTATCGGTAAAACCTCAGCGGCGCTCGGCACTACGCTGCTGCTTGAGCTGTGCAAGCCGGACCTGGTGATCAATACCGGATCGGCCGGCGGCCTGGCGCCGACGCTCTCGGTTGGCGATATCGTGGTCTCAGACGAAGTGCGCTACCACGACGCCGACGTCACCGCCTTTGGCTACGAGCCGGGCCAGATGGCGGGCTGCCCGGCGGCCTTTACCGCTGATGCGCAGCTGATCGCCGCTGCGGAAGCCTGCATCAGCGAGCTGAATCTGAACGCGGTGCGCGGCCTGGTGGTCAGCGGCGACGCCTTTATCAACGGCGCCGAGCCGCTGGCGCGTATTCGCACCACCTTCCCGCAGGCGATCGCCGTAGAGATGGAAGCGACCGCAATCGGCCATGTCTGCCACCAGTTTAAGGTGCCTTTCGTGGTGGTGCGCGCCATCTCCGACGTGGCCGACAAAGCGTCGCATCTGAGCTTTGAAGAGTTTCTCAGCGTTGCGGCGCAGCAGTCGTCGCTGATGGTGGAGAAGCTGCTGGCGCGTCTGGCGCGTGGCTAAATCGCTCTGGCCGATCGGGCTGCTGCTGTTTTGCAGCAGCCTGTTCGCCGCCGCCCCGCGCGTTATCTCTCTCGCCCCACATCTCACCGAAATGGCGTTCGCCGCGGGCATCACGCCGGTCGCGGTCAGCGCCTGGTCCGACTATCCGCCCGCCGCGAAGGCGCTGGAGCAGGTCGCCAACTGGCAAGGCGTTAAGGTCGAGCGCATTCTGGCGCTAAAGCCGGATGTGGTGCTGGCCTGGCGCGGCGGCAATCCGCAGCGCCAGATCGATCAGCTGCAGCGGCTCGGCGTTAAGGTCGAGTGGCTCGATCCCGGCTCGCTGAAAGAGATGGCGGACGCCGTCGCGTCGCTACAGCGCTGGAGCCCCCATCCGCAGCAGGCGCTGGATGTCGCGCAGCAGCTGAAACAGCAGGAAAACGCCCTGCGCGCGCGCTACGCCGCCCTGCCCGCCGTGCCGCTTTTTCTGCAGTTCGGCCAGCAGCCGCTGTTTACCGCCGCGCGCGATACCCTGCAGAACGACATCATCACGCTGTGCGCCGGAAAGAATATTTTCGCCGACAGCCGCGTCAGCTGGCCGCAGGTCAGCCGCGAGCAGGTGCTGATGCGTCATCCGCAGGCGATTGTGGTCGCCGGCGACGCCGCGCAGGCGCAAAGCGTGGCAAAATTCTGGCAGCCTCAGCTAGCCGTGCCGGTTATCGCCATTAACGATGACTGGATTAGCCGTCCTGGCCCACGTATGCTGCTGGCGGCAAAGCAGCTCTGCGCCGCCCTGCATCCGGCACAGTAAATCAGCATAAATCGGTTAAAGATCCCGCTAACTTTGCCGTTAATCAATTAACGAGACGCCGACGCCACGTAAGCTCAGCGTCCTTTTATGCGCACCGCGCATTTTGCACACCAGGAATCCTGTATGACCAGAGCCTTGCTGCTGGCCTTCGCGCTCGCAACCGTCGCGCCCTTCGCGGCTGCGTCAACCACGGGAACGATAGGCGTCCAGTTGATTATCTATTCGCGCTGTGAAGTTAACAGCCAGCCGCAGCGAGCAATGCCGCAGATCGATTGCGGTCGCCGCCTCAACGCGCAGCCGCGCGTAACGGAAAGCGTGCTAAAGAAGGATGGAATTCGTAAGGAAACGGCGAAGCTGGTAACCGTTGAATGGTAATAAAAAGGCCGTCGCAAGACGGCCTTTTTGCATCAGATACTGAAAGAGGAGCCGCAGCCGCAGGTGGTTTTAGCGTTCGGGTTAGTAACGATAAAACGCGACCCTTCCAGACCTTCGGTGTAGTCCACCGAGCCGCCGACCAGATACTGCAGGCTCATCGGATCCACCACCAGCGCCACGCCCTGCTTCTCAATGGTCATGTCGCCGTCGTTCATTTTATCGTCAAAGGTGAAGCCATACTGAAAGCCGCTGCAACCGCCGCCGGTGATATAGACGCGCAGTTTCAGATCGGGGTTCTCTTCGTCGGCAATCAGGTTCTTTACCTTGCTGGCCGCCGCATCGGTAAACTGTAACGGCAGTGCTGCAACATCATCACTCATCTTATACTCCGGTAAAGGTCCAGGCCATAAAACGACCTCAATTGCGCTATTATCCGCCAGCGCGATAGCGCAATCAAGTTTTGCCCTTCGCACTCTGTGCCGCCGGCCTTCAGCTAAGGTAAGTATAGCGCGCCCTTTCCGGCCTTTCGCCCGGCCGTTATCTTCCCGTAGAATGGCGCGAGAATTTTTATGAACCGCTGGAGCCGAATAAATGAGTAAGTCCGAAAACCTGTTTGCCGAAGCGCAACGCCTGATCCCCGGCGGCGTTAACTCGCCGGTGCGTGCGTTTAACGGCGTAGGCGGCACGCCGCTGTTCATCGAGCGCGCCGACGGCGCCTGCCTGTATGATGCCGACGGCAAAGCCTATATCGACTATGTCGGCTCATGGGGGCCGATGGTGCTGGGCCACAACAACGCCGCGATCCGCAACGCGGTGATCGAAGCGGCCACGCATGGCCTGAGCTTCGGCGCGCCTACCGAGATGGAAGTGAAGATGGCGCAGCTGGTGTGTGAGCTGGTGCCGAGCATGGATATGGTGCGTATGGTGAACTCCGGCACCGAAGCGACCATGAGCGCCATTCGTCTGGCGCGCGGCTTTACCGGCCGCGACAAGATTGTGAAGTTCGAAGGCTGCTATCACGGCCATGCTGACTGCCTGCTGGTAAAAGCGGGCTCCGGCGCGCTGACGCTGGGTCAGCCCAACTCCCCTGGCGTGCCGGCCGATTTCGCCCGCCACACCCTGACCTGCACCTATAACGATCTCGACTCCGTGCGCGCTGCGTTCGAGCAGTACCCGGAGGAGATCGCCTGTATTATCGTCGAGCCGGTCGCGGGCAATATGAACTGCATTCCTCCGCTGCCGGACTTCCTGCCGGGCCTGCGCGCACTCTGTGATGAGTTCGGCGCGCTGCTGATTATCGATGAGGTGATGACCGGCTTCCGCGTGGCGCTGGGCGGCGCGCAGGAGTATTACAACGTGCGGCCAGATCTGACCTGCCTCGGCAAGATTATCGGCGGCGGCATGCCGGTAGGCGCCTTCGGCGGACGCCGCGAAGTGATGGACGCGCTGGCACCAACCGGGCCGGTTTATCAGGCGGGCACCCTTTCCGGCAACCCCATTGCGATGGCGGCCGGCTTCGCCTGTTTGACGCAGATTGCCCAGCCGGGCACGCATCAGACGCTGACCGAGCGCACGACGCAGCTGGCGCAGGGTCTGCTGGCGGCGGCGAAGGCGGAAAATATCCCGCTGGTGGTGAATCACGTTGGCGGCATGTTCGGTATTTTCTTTACCGACGCCGACAGTGTCACCTGCTACGCCGACGTAACCCAATGCGACGTTGAGCGCTTCAAGCGTTTCTTCCACCTGATGCTGGAAGAGGGCGTTTACCTTGCGCCTTCCGCCTTTGAGGCGGGCTTTATGTCGCTGGCGCACGGCCACGAGGAGATCGAGCGCACCATCGACGCCGCCCGCCGCTGTTTTGCGAAGCTGTAAGCGTGGGATTGACGCTGATGGCTGGCTCAGTCAAACAGCGGATGATAGGGGCTGAAGAGCCAGGCATTCCGCGCCAGAGACAAAACGCCGGGAGCGTTTTGAACAACCCAGCGCGCTAGCCCGACAACGGCACCCGTGTGCGGGACGCGCGTTCAGGGAGGTCTTGCGCGACGTTGCGATCGGACCCTGTCTTGCGCGTGAGCACGCAGTCAACAACATCAGACCGGCAACTTGCCGGTCTTTTTTTTACCGCGAGCGCCGTAACAGCCAGATAAAATAGGGCGCGCCGATAAAGGTTGCCATCAGCCCCGCCGGCAGCTGATCTGGAAACGCCAGCATGCGTCCGCACCAGTCGGCCAGCAGCATCAGCCCTGCCCCAAACAGCCCCGCCATCGCCATCTGCGGCAGCGCGCGGCGGAAGCCGAGCATGCGCGCAATATGCGGCGCCATCAAACCGACAAAGCTCAGCGGCCCGATGGTGAGCGTCGCGGCGGCGGTCAGCGCGGCCGCCAGCAGCATCAGCACCAGTCGCGACGCGTTAAGCGCCATGCCCGCCGAGCGCGCCGTGGCGGATCCGAGCGGCAGCAGCGTCAGCCAGCGGCTGGCGAGCGGCGCCAGCGCCGTCAAAACCAGCGCCAGCGCGGCGCTCTGCATCGCTGCCCTGCTGCTGATGTTATAGGTCGAGCCGGAAATCCAGCTCAGCAAGCCGCCCATACGCGGATCGCCGCTTGCCAGCAGCAGCATCAGCAGCGTAACGAACGCGCTGTTAAGCGCCATGCCCGCCAGCAGCATACGCTCCGGCGAAAAGCCGCCGCGTCCCGCCACCAGCATAATAATCAGCAGCGTTCCCGCCGCGCCCAGCGCCCCCGCCGGCAGCAGAAACGCCAGCGCGTCGCCCGGCACGAAAAACAGCATCACCACCACGCCGAACGCCGCGCCGGAACTGATGCCCAGCACTTCCGGGCTGGCCATCGGATTACCGGTCAGGCGCTGGATCAAACAGCCCGCCACGCCAAGCATCAGCCCCACCGCCAGCGCCGCCACCAGCCGCGGCGCGCGCCACGGCAAGAGCTGATGAAACAGTTCGCCGCTCGACCACAGCCAGCCGTGCGCGTCGCGGCCGAAGGCGAGCGCCATCCAGGCCAGCACGCCGAGCAGCGCCAGCCCCGCGAGGGACCAGCGCCACACCGCGTGGCGTTCAGCCGGCACCTTATCGCCCATATCGAGCGCGGGCGGCGTCGAGCCGGTGCGCAGCCGCGGCAGCAGCCAGAGCAGCAGCGGCACCCCCGTCAGCGCCGTCAGGGTGCCGGTTGAGACTTCGCGCCAGTGCGCGGTAAGCCACAGCACGCAGGCATCCGCCAGCCACAGCAGCAGCGCGCCGATCAGCGGCGCCAGCAGCATGCGGCTCAGCAGCCGACGCGCCCCCAGCAGCTTCGCCAGCAGCGGCGCAAACAGGCCGATAAAGCCGATAATGCCCGCCACGCTCACCAGCTGCGCGCTGAGCAGGATCGCCAGCGCCAGCGTGCCGACGCGGCCCAGCGCCAGCGCCAGACCGAGGTTTTTCGCCACGCCGTCGTCCAGTCCCATCAGCGTCAGCGGACGCAGCAGCGCCAGCGCCAGCGCGAAGGCGAGCAGCAGGCGCGGCCACAGCAGGCTGACGTTCTCCCAGCCCATCTGGTTGAGCGAGCCGGTGCTCCAGAGGAACATCGTCTGCAGCTGGTCGTGATTGAAAATCGCGAAGATCTGGTTCACCGCCCCGCTGTAGAGGCTCAGCACCAGCCCGGAAAGGATCAGCGTAACCGGCGACAGCCGTTTGCCCCAGGCGACGCCGAACACCACCGCGCCAACCGCCAGCGCGCCGATCAGCGCGGCCAGCTGCGTGGTGGCCGCGCCGCCCGGCAGCTGCCACAGCGTGGCGACGGTAATGCCGAGCTGCGCGCCGGAAGAGACGCCCAGCGTGGTCGGCTCCGCCAGCGGATTGCGCAGCGTCTGTTGAAACAGCAGGCCCGCCAGCCCGAGCCCGGCGCCAACCAGCAGCGCCAGCCCGAGGCGCGGCAGCAGACTGTAGTGAAACAGCATCTGATCGATATTATTGCGATCCGGCGACAGCAGCGCCTGTGTCCACTGCGACGGCAGCAGCGCCGCGCGCAGATTGATGACGCTCAGCAGCAGCGCCAGCAGGAACAGCAGGCTCAGCAGCGCGGCAGGAAAATAACGATGGCGCATCAGCGCGTCTCCAGCGCGCGTTCCAGCACGCGAACAAAGTGCAGCGCCGACAGGGTCGCGCCGTAGTACCACACCGCCGGCACGCGCTGAAAGCGTCCGGCACGAACAAAGGGCAGCGCCTGCCACAGCGGGCTGCGCGCGAGCTGCGCCATATCGGCGTCGTTAGCGTGATCGAAGCAGATCGCCTCGACGTCGCGCAGATGCGCCAGCCGCTCAATGCCGATCACCGCGCTGCCCCAGAAGTTGGTTTCTCCCTGCCAGGCGTTGGTTAACCCCAGCCGCTCCATCACTTCCAGAAACAGGCTGTTCTTGCCGAACGCCAGCGCATGTCGGCTATCCATCAGCGACATCAGCAGCACTGGACGCGCGGCCCAGGGCGCAAGCCGCTGGCGCGCGGCGGCCAGCTCGCGATCCAGCATCTGCAGGTGCGCTTCCGCTTCGGCTTCGCGGCCGATGCGCTTTGCCAGCATGCGCAGCGAATCGCGCGCCGCGGAGAGCGGTTTGCCGTCGCCGCGGTTGAGGTCGAAGCCCATAATCGGCGCGATGCGCTGAAGTTTTTCCGGCGACGGGCCGTAGCCGTTGGAACAGAGGATCAGCGAGGGCTGCAGCTGGGTCATCAGCTCCAGGTTAGGTTCGGTGCGCAGCCCGACATCCACGGTGTGCGGCGGCAGCGGCGGCTCGCCGACCCAGATGTTGTAGTTGCGCGTATCGGCGACCGCCAGCGGCGCAACGCCGAGCGCCAGCAGCAGCTCGGTCGGCAGCCACTCCAGGGCGATAATGCGCTGCGGCGATGGCGCGGCGGCGTGCAGCGGCAGCGCGCGTAGCCACGGCGTCAGCGCCAGCGCCGCCAGCAGGCGACGACGAGAGATCTCCATGCTCAGGCCCTCAGTAGACAAAGCTGACCGGCGCGCCGCCCTGCGGATGCGGCAGGATGCCCATAGGAATACCGTAAATCGCCCCCAGCACCTCGGCCTGCATAATGGCGTCCGGCGCGCCTTCGGCAATGGTCTTGCCGCCGCGCAGCGCCACCAGATGGTCGCAGTAGCGCGCCGCCATATTGATATCGTGCAGCACGGCGATCACCGTCAGTCCGCGCTCGCGGCTGAGGCGCTGGATCAGCGCCAGCACCTCGACCTGATGGGCGATATCCAGCGCCGAAGTCGGCTCGTCAAGCAGCAGGCAGCGGCTGTTTTGCGCCACCAGCATCGCCAGCCAGGCGCGCTGGCGCTCCCCGCCGGAGAGGCTGTCCACCAGGCGGCCAGCCAGCGGCTTCAGCCCGACCTGCGCGATCGCCTCTTCAACCCGCACGCGATCCTCCTGACCAAAACGGCCCAGCGCGCCGTGCCACGGATAGCGGCCTATCGCCACCAGCTCGCGCACCGTCATACCTTCGGCGGCGGGCAGCTGCTGCGGCAGATAGGCAACTTCGCGCGCGAACGCTTTGTTGCTCCACGCCTCGACCGGCGTCGCATTAAGCAGCACCTTCCCCTCGCTGGGGTACTGATGGCGTCCCAGCATCTTGAGCAGTGTCGATTTTCCGGAGCCGTTATGGCCAATAAGCGCGGTCACTTTGCCAGGGGGAAAGGTCAGCGAGAGTGGATGCAGCAGCGTGCGGCCGGGCACGTGAAAGCTGACATTATCCAGCGTAAAAGTGGCTGCGTCGTGCATAGGCTGCATGATCATCCCAGGTTAAACGGGCGCCGCGGCGCCCGGTTGCATCAGAAACGGAAAGTGGCGGTGCCAACGATTTGACGCTCTGCACCCCAGTAGCAGGCGTAGTCGCGGTAACAGCTGGCGACATAGTCGCGGTCAAACAGGTTTTTCACGTTGACGCCCACCGACGAGCCCGGCAAACCGAATCGGCCAAGGTCATATTTCAGCATCGCATCCACCGTGGTGTAACCCGCGACGTCGAAGTTCTGATTGTTCTGCGTGCCGGTGCTGTAAAGCCCTTTGCTTTCACCAACGTAGCGCACCCCTGCGCCGACGGAGACCCCAGAGAGCGCGGTCTCGTGGAAGGTGTAATCCGCCCACAGCGACGCCATATGCTTCGGCACCTCCACCGGCGTGCGGCCTTTCAGCAGCGTGTCGTGGGTATATTCTGCGTCGGTGTAGGTGTAGGCGGCCGTCAGGTTAATATTGGCGTTCACCGCCGCTTTGGCTTCCAGCTCCACGCCGCGCGAGCGAATTTCGCCGCTCTGCACGCTAAACAGCGGACTTGAGGGGTCGGCGGTCAGGTTTTTGGTTTTGGTTAGCTGATAGAGCGCGGCGGTCAGGGTGATCGGACGATCTTTCGGCACATATTTCACGCCCGCCTCATACTGTTTCGCGCGCGACGGATCGAAAGGCTGCCCGCTTACCGTGGTTCCCGAGGTCGGGATAAAGGATTCGCTGTAGCTGAAGTAAGGCGCGATGCCGTTATCAAATACGTAGTTCAGTCCGCCGCGCCAGGTAAAGGCCTGGTCATGATTTTTCACTTCGCTATCGCCGTTACGGTTCAGCGCCGAGGTCATCGCATAGTCATAACGTCCGCCCAGCGTCAGCACCCAGCGATCCCATTCCATCTGATCCTGGGCGTAAAGGCCGGTCTGCTCCTGGCGGTTAAGATACTGGTAGGGGAACGGCGTGCCGACGCTGGCGTCGTTGCCATACTGCGGATCGATGGCGCTAAGGGGGGCGGCGCTGCCGAAGGCGGCATCAATATCATTATGGGTGCGCTGATAATCCACTCCCAGCAGCAGCGTATGATCCACCTCGCCGGTGGCGAATTTCGCCTGCGCCTGCGTATCGACGGCGAACTGATTCAGCCTCTCCTGCGACGTTGCGGAACCGCGCGTAATCGACTGCGTGGCGGCGTCGAAGCCGTTGCCGTAAATGCTGCGGTAGTCGGTGCGCAGATCGGCGTAGCGCAGGTTCTGACGCACCGCCCAGGTATCGTTAAAGCTGTGCTCGAAGCTGTAGCCCACCATTTTGGTGTTGCGTGAGATTTTGTTGCTCTCTTCGCCTTCGTCAAAGCTGGTCGGCAGCTTGTACTCGCTGCCGTCCGCGCGCGTAATCGGCACCACCGTGCCCTGACGCGGCAGCCAGCCGTAGTAGCCGGTTTCCGGCTCGTTCTGGAAATAGGTCAGCAGGTCGAAGCGGGTATTTGCATCCGGACGCCAGCTGAACGACGGCGCGATGGTGTAGCGCTTCTCTTTGTTTTTATCCTGCTGCGCGTCAGCGCTGCGCGCCTGGCCGGTCAGACGATAGCTGTAGACGCCGTCGTCATCCAGCGCGCCGCCAAAATCGAATCCGGTGGAAAAGAGGTTGTCGCTGCCCATCTGAAACTGCACTTCGCGCAGGGTTTCCAGGGTCGGGCGCTTGCTTACCAGCGCCACTACCCCGCCGGGATTGCTTTTGCCGTAGAGCACCGAAACCGGGCCGCGCAGCAGCTCGGCGCGCTCAAGGAAGTAAGGATCGATAGCGAATTCGGAGTAGTTGTCGCCCTGCAGCTTCAGGCCGTCAAGATACTGGTTGGTATTGGTTTCGCTGAAGCCGCGAATCGACAGCGCGTCGATCACCTGCGAGCTGCCGCGGTTGCCGGTCAGCACGCCTGGCGTGTAGTTGAATGCCTCTTTTACCGTGGTTATCTGCCGCGTTTCCATCTCTTCACGCGTCACCACCGAAACCGACTGCGGGTTTTTCTCGATCGGCGTATCGGTTTTGGTGCCGGTGGCGCTCTTTTTCGCGGCGATGGTCGGCGCGGGGCCCCACGCGCTCTCCTGCGCCGCGCCGGACGCGGCGTCTGCCGATACCACCAGCGTCTCTTCAGCCAGCGCAGAGGCGCTTACTGAGCCAAAAATAACGGCAATGCTTAAAGCCAGAGGACGGCGCAAAAATGGGCCGCGCAGATAACAGGAAAACGTCGTTCGCGCATTCATAGTAGTGTCTCTTGAATAAAAGTATGGGCAGGCGAATGAAAACGAGAATGATTATTATGCCGAGTGGATTCTAGGCGAAACGCTTTACTTTCTGCAAGGGATAATCCCGCGCGCAGCGCCGTCTGGCGGCCCTTCGCGCAGTATTGATCAGGCACAAAAAAAGGGCGCCGTAGCGCCCTTTTTAATCGCGGAGTTAGTTGCCGCCGAACATATCTTTAATCCAGCCGGCAACGCCGTCGCTCTCTTTCTGCTGCTGCGGCTGCTGTTGCTGCTGCATCTGCTGCTGATTTTGCTGCTGGTTCTGCTGCTCCTGCAGCTGCTGCTGTTGCTGCTGCTGGAACAGCTGCTGTTGCTGCTGGCAGAGCGCGTCGGGATCGAGCGCCCACACCGGCAGCGAGCGCCAGGTGCTGCTGCCGTTGCCGCAGACGAAATTGCCGGCGGAATCGACGTTCATCATTGAGACATCTTCCGGCGGCGTCAGCACCAGCGGCATCGGTGCCTGGTTATCCAGATAGCGGCGGTAGATCTGCATCGCACCGCTGGCACCGTACAGCTTGCTGGGCTGGTTATTGTCGCGGCCCACCCAGGTAATAGCGACCTCTTTGCCGTCAACGCCGGCGAACCAGCTGTCGATCAGGTCGTTGGTGGTGCCGGTTTTGCCCGCCAGATGCGCTTTCGGATAGCGTGCGCCCAGCGCGCGTGCCGTACCGTGATCGGCCACCTGCTGCATGGTGTAGAGCGTCAGATAGGCGGCCTGCGCCGGCTCGACGCGCTGCGCCTGCGGGTAGCTCTGATAAAGCACGGTGCCATCTTCCGCAATCACCGAGCGCACCGCTGAGAGCGGCGCGCGGTTGCCGCCGCTGGCGATCGACTGGAACGCCTGCGCCACTTCGATCGGCGTCAGGTTAAGCGCGCCGAGCAGCATCGACGGCACCGGGTTGAGCTGATCTTTCGGCACGCCCAGTTTGGTCCAGGTATCCACCACCGCGTCGAGCCCCAGCGTCATGCCAAGGTTGACCGTCGGCACGTTCATGGAGTTGGTCAGCGCATCCACCAGCATCACTTTGCCGCTGAAGCGACGATCGTCGTTCATCGGTTTCCAGACGGTGCCGTTCGGCTGTTTCAGCGCGATCGGCTCATCGGCGATCCAGCTGTTGAGACGATAGGTGTTCGGCTGGCTGAGCGCGGTCAGATAGGTCGCCGGTTTCGCCAGCGAGCCGATTGAGCGTCGCGCCTGCAGCGCGCGGTTGTAGCCCGCGAACTGCGGATCGGCGCCGCCGACCATGGCGCGCACTTCGCCGCTGAAGCGGTCAACCACCACCATCGCGGTTTCCAGATCTTTCAGACCGCGCTGTTTTTTCAGCGCCGGAATGCCGTCGAGCACCGCTTTTTCCGCCGCGTCCTGCGAGACCGGATCGAGCGTAGTGAAGATCTTCACGCCGGAGAGATCTTTTACCTTGTCGCCCAGCTTCGCCTGCAGCTCGTTACGCACCATCTGCATAAAGGCGGGCTGCGGCGTGATCACGCCGCCTTTCGGCTGTACGCCGAGCGGACGCGCCGAGAGCATGTCGTAAAGCTCCTGGTCGATCACCTTCTGCTGCTGCAGCAGGCGCAGCACCAGATTACGTCGCTCCAGCGCCAGCTTCGGATTGCGCCACGGGTTGTAGAGCGAAGCGCCTTTCACCATGCCCACCAGCATCGCCTGCTGATCGAGGCTCAGCTCGTCAACCGGACGGCCAAAGTAGTAGAGGCTCGCCAGCGGGAAGCCGCGGATCTGGTCGTTGCCCGCCTGGCCGAGATAGACCTCGTTCAGGTAGAGCTCCAGGATGCGATCCTTGCTGTAGCGCGCGTCCATAATGACCGCCATATAGGCTTCGCGCGCTTTACGCCACAGCGAGCGCTCGTTGGTCAGGAACAGGTTTTTTACCAGCTGCTGCGTCAGCGTACTGCCGCCCTGCACCGCTTTCCCGGCCGTGATATTGGCGAGGAAGGCGCGGCCGATCGAGTAGGGGCTGATGCCGTCATGCTCGTAGAAATGGCGGTCTTCGGTAGCGATCAGCGTGTCGACCAGCAGATCCGGGAAACCGGCGCGCGGCACGAACAGGCGCTGCTCGCCGTTGGGCGACTGCAGCATGGTGATCAGACGCGGATCGAGACGGAAAAAGCCGAAGTCGCGGCCGGAGTCGAGGTTTTTAATCTCGCCCAGCTCGTCGCCGTCAAACACCATCTGCGCATGCACCTGGCCCTCTTTGCTGTCCGGGAAATCGAACGGACGGCGCAGCAGATCGATGGTGTTGCCTTTCACCGAGAACTCGCCGGGACGCGTGATGCGCGACACCTCGCGATACTGCGTGCCTTCCAGCAGCGCAATCATCTCTTTCTTGTTATAGGCCATGCCCGGTTCGAGGCTGACCATACGGCCGTAGACGGTCGCGGGCAGCTGCCACACTTTGCCGTCGATGCGTGCGCGGATCTCCGAGTCGAGGTAGATACCCCAGGCGGCCATAATCACCACAAACACAAGGAACAGCTTGATCAACCAGCCTAACCAGCGGCGCTTCCCGCGCGGCGGACGCTTTCCTTTACTTTTACGCGGCACAGGCGTTTTCTCCTCAACCTCATCGGCAAAATCATCATTATCAAAATCCTCTTCATCCCTGCGGCGACCCCGGCGCGTAGCGTTACGCGGCGGCCTGGGTTGTTTTCCTTTACGCCCAATGGGTTCGCGATCGTTCCCAGACATTGGTTTCATTCTCCAGGTATTACGTTAGCAGCGCCGCTACTCTAGCGACTTTTACCTTTTCCGTATGGTGCAACCCTCTGAAATCGATCCAGCCGGCTCAACCTTGCGGGGAATATTTTTTCGTGCGTCTTGTCGGCAGCGCGCTGGCCGGATCGTCGGGCCAGGGATGGCGGGGATAGCGCCCTTTCATCTCTTTCTGCACTTCCGGATAAGCGCCGCGCCAGAAGGCGGCCAGGTCGCGGGTGATCTGCAGCGGACGCTGCGCGGGCGACAACAGCTCCAGCACCAGCGGCACGCGCCCTTCCGCCACGGCGGGATTGCTCGCCTCGCCGAACATCTCCTGAATGCGCACCGCCAGCACGGGCGGCTTATCGATATGGTAGCAAACAGGCAGTCGGCTTCCGGTTGGCACAGTGTAATGAGTTGGCAGCGCACTATCCAGCCGCTGGCGTTGCGACCATGTCAGCAAATGTAATAGCGCACTGACAAGGTTGACCGCCTGTAGCGATTTGAGATCGCGCACCGCGCCCATCTCCGGCAGCAGCCAGCGGTCGAGCGTCGCCAGCAGCGATTCGTCGTCCACGGCGGGCCAGTTCTCTTCCGGCAGCCACTGCGCCGCGCACTGCAGCCGCACGCGCAGCTGCTGCGCCGCCTCGCTCCAGCCCAGCACCCCCAGCCCCTTTTGCGCCACCCAGCGCAGCATCGCCGCGTGCAGCACCTCAGGTTCCGGACGCGCCATCGGCTGCGCCTTCAGCACCAGCGCGCCAATCTGCTCGCGACGCAGCGCGCGCAGCGTGCCCTTCTCTTCGTCCCACTCGACTTCGGCGCGCACCTCTACCAGCGCCGGCCGCGCCTGGCGCAGCGCGTCGATATCGACCGGCAGCGCCAGCAGCATACGCGCGTCCGGCGTCGCGCTGCCCTGCAGCAGGGCGGGCGCGATCAGCCATTCGTAGCGGTTCAACCCCTCCTGTGCGTCAAGCATCGCCCCCAGGCCGTTGGCGAGCTGGTAGCGGCCGCCGCTGTCGCGCCGCCGCGCCAGCCGATCGCCGAAGCCCGCCGCCAGCAGCGCGGGAAAGCGATCTTCATCGACGCGCCCACCGCTGACGCCGAGCCGCGTCTGCCACTGCTTTGCGCGCCGCAGCCACTGCGGCTGCGGGCGATGCAGCGCGTCGCGCAGATCGGGCGAGCCGCTGCGCGGCGGATCCTCCAGAATCGCCACCAGCAGCGCGGCGCTGGCAGCGGCGTCGGGCGCCTGTCCGGCGGCGCAGAGCACGGCGCTGAGGCGCGGATCGCCGCCGAGCTGCGCCATGCGTCGTCCCGTCGCGCTCAGCTTGCCGCTTTCGTCCAGCGCGCCGAGTCGGGTCAGCAGCTCGCGCGCCGCGCGCAGGTGTTTTTCTGGCGGCGCATCGAGCCAGGTAAGCTGCTCCGGCTGCTGGCAGCCCCACTGCAGCAGCTCGATCCACAGCGCGGCGAGATCGCTGTGCATGATTTCCGCCTCGCTCTGGGCGGCAGCGCGCGACGCCTGCTCTTCGGGGATCAGATGCAGGCAGATGCCGGGCATCAGACGACCGGCGCGGCCGGCACGCTGCGTCATCGACGCCTGGCTGATGCGCTGGGTCAGCAGCCGGGTGACGCCGCTGCGCGCGTCGAACTGCGCGGCGCGCTCCAGCGCGCTGTCCACCACCAGGCGAATGCCTTCAATGGTCAGGCTGGTTTCGGCGATATTGGTGGCAAGCACCACTTTGCGGCGGCCGGGCGGCGCGGGCAGAATGGCGCGGCGCTGCGTCGCCAGCGGCAGGGCGCCATAGAGCGGCGTCAGATCGACATCCTCCGCCACGCGCGACTCCAGCTCGCGTTTCACCCGCTCAATCTCCGCCACGCCGGGCAGAAACAGCAGCAGCGAGCCGCTCTCTTCGCGCAGCAGCTGCGCCGTTTCGCGCGCCACCGCCTCTTCAAAGCGCAGCGTGGTGCTAAGCGAGGCGAAGCGGCGCGTCACGGGATAGCTGCGTCCTTCGGAGACGATTAGCGGCGCGTCGGGCAGCAGCGCCGAGAGGCGCGCGTTGTCCAGCGTCGCCGACATCAGCAGAATTTTCAGATCGTCGCGCAGCCCTTGCTGGACGTCGAGCAGCAGCGCCAGCGCCAGATCGGCCTGCAGGCTGCGCTCGTGGAATTCATCGAGGATCACCAGCGACACGCCGCTCAGCTCGGGGTCGTGCTGCAGCATGCGCGTCAAAATGCCCTCCGTCACCACCTCCAGCCGGGTAGCTGGCCCGACGCAGTTCTCGCCGCGCATACGGTAGCCAACGGTGGCGCCGGGCTGTTCGCCGAGCTGCTCCGCCAGCCGCTGCGCCACGTTGCGCGCCGCCAGCCGCCGCGGCTCCAGCATAATAATGCGCCCCGTCAGGTTCGCCTTCTGCAGCAGCTGCAGCGGCAGCCAGGTTGATTTGCCCGCGCCGGTCGGGGCCGCCAGCAGAATTTGCGGCGCGACGTCGAGCGCCAGAAGCAGGTCGGGCAGCACGGCGCTGACCGGTAAATCACTCACGGCAAACTCCCGTTCAGCCTGTGTTAAGATGGCGCGCATTGTAGCACTCATCCGTGAGGATTGCCGGAGACCGCCATGGAGACGCAACGCCTGTTTTTCGGCATCGGGCTGCCTGATGCGCTGCAGCAGCAGCTGGTGCGCTGGCGCGCCGATCGCTTTGCCGACGACGCCGGCCGCCCCATCGCGGCGGCCAATCTGCACCTGACGCTCGCCTTTCTCGGCGAGGTCAAAAACGAGACCGCGCTAAAGCTGCAACAGCTGGCGGCGCGCATTCAGCAGCCCGGCTTCGATCTCGACCTCGACGACGCCGGCCACTGGCCGCGTCCGGGCGTGGTATGGATCGGCTGCCAGCGGCCGCCGCGCGGCCTGCTGCAGCTCGCCGCTCTGCTGCGCGCCCAGGCCGCGCGCCACGGCTGCGCCCAGAGCGCGCAGCCGTTTCATCCACACGTTACGCTGCTGCGCGACGCCGCCCCACGCATCGCGCTGCCGCCGCGCGACTTTCACTGGCGCTTTCGCGTCGACCATTTTTCGCTGTTTTCCTCGCACTACGCGCGGGGCCGCACGCGCTATCAGGCGCTGGCGAGCTGGCCGCTGAGCTGACTCTGGAGCGCTATGCTGTTTTCACCGCCGTTAAAGCCCGCCCGACTGATTACCCGCTATAAGCGTTTTCTCGCCGACGTGGTGACGCCGGAAGGGGAAACCCTGACGATTCACTGCGCCAACACCGGCGCCATGACCGGCTGTGCCACGCCGGGAGACAGAGTATGGTACTCCACCTCCGACAGCCTGACGCGCAAATACCCGCACAGCTGGGAGCTGACCGAAACGCAGCAGGGCCACTGGATCTGCGTTAATACGCTGCGCGCCAACCAGCTGGTGAAAGAGGCGCTGCTCGCCGCAGCGCTACCGGAATTAGCGGGATACGAACGCTGCCAGGCTGAAGTAAAGTACGGCGCGGAAAAGAGCCGAATCGACTTTCTGCTTCAGGCAGGCGGCAGGCGCAACTGCTATATTGAAGTCAAGTCCGTGACCCTTTTACATCAAGGAAAAGGCTATTTTCCGGATGCGGTGACGGTTCGAGGCCAGAAGCATCTGCGCGAGCTAAGCGCCGTCGCGGCTGCCGGCCATCGGGCTGTTTTGTTGTTTGCGGTTCTGCACTCGGGGATTGAGGACGTCTCCCCCGCGCGTCACATCGATGCACGTTACGCAGACCAACTGGTCCAGGCGCAGCAGGATGGCGTAGAGATTTTGGCCTATCGCGCGGATTTATCACCGGCAGGCCTGTTTCTGAAAAAACCGGTTTCCGTAACCTTGTAATATCTTTTGCAAATTATTGTGGTATGAAGGGTTAACGCGAGGCGCCAAATACGCTGTTCCTCACAGGCTTGTCAAGGTGCGTTCATCAATAATTGCCAACCTTGACTGCTTCTGTTATTTATAGCGGCCTGTTTTTCCCCGTAGGGGGATCGATGTACCCATTTGCGGCAACGCGGCGACACCCGCCAGGCAAAATGTAGATCACTGACTACACTCATCCGCCTGACGCCTAATCGCTGGCGCTGAACCACAAAAGGTATAGTGCGTGTTATCCAGGAGAAACAACATGCAAGAAGGGCAAAACCGTAAAACATCGTCCCTGAGTATTCTCGCCATCGCTGGGGTGGAGCCATACCAGGAGAAGCCGGGCGAAGAGTATATGAACGAAGCCCAGCTGCAACATTTTCGCAAGATTCTGGAAGCCTGGCGCAATCAGCTGCGTGATGAAGTTGACCGTACCGTCTCGCATATGCAGGACGAAGCGGCGAACTTCCCGGATCCGGTTGACCGTGCTGCGCAGGAAGAGGAATTCAGCCTTGAACTGCGCAACCGCGACCGCGAGCGTAAGCTGATCAAGAAGATCGAAAAGACGCTGAAGAAAGTTGAAGATGACGACTTCGGCTACTGCGAATCCTGCGGCGTGGAGATCGGCATTCGCCGTCTGGAAGCGCGTCCGACCGCCGATCTTTGTATCGACTGCAAGACGCTGGCAGAAATCCGCGAAAAACAGATGGCTGGCTAACGCCACGCCTGACTCACCGCACTGCGGAAAAGCACGCTGCTGTGCCGCTGTGCGGTGAATTTTAAAGCCTGTGTCTACGCATCCCTGCATCGGGCGCTTCGCCCCCTCGCCTTCTGGCGACCTCCATTTCGGCTCGCTGATTGCTGCCCTGGGTAGCTATCTGAACGCGCGCGCGCAAAACGGCCGCTGGCTGGTGCGCATTGAAGATATCGATCCGCCGCGCGAAGTCCCCGGCGCCGCCACCCGTATTCTGCAACAGCTGGAGCACTACGGCCTGCACTGGGACGGCGAGGTGCTGTGGCAGTCGCAGCGTCATGACGCCTATCGCGAGGCGCTGGCCTGGCTGCAGGCGCATCGCCAGAGCTATTACTGCACCTGTACCCGTCGCCGCATCCAGCAGATCGGCGGGTTCTATGACGGTCACTGCCGCGATCGCCAGCTGGGGCCGGAAAACGCCGCGCTGCGCCTGCGCCAGCACGCGCCGGTTTTCAGCTTCGAGGATCGGCTGCACGGCCGCTTATCGGTCGATGCGCGCCTGGCGCAGGAAGATTTTATTATTCATCGTCGCGACGGCCTGTTTGCCTACAACCTCGCGGTGGTGGTCGACGACCATTTTCAGGGCGTGACGGAGATTGTGCGCGGCGCGGATTTGATTGAGCCGACGGTGCGGCAGATTGCGCTCTATCAGCAGTTCGGCTGGCCGGTGCCTGACTATCTGCATTTGCCGCTGGCGCTCAACCTGGACGGCAACAAACTGTCGAAGCAGAATCATGCGCCTTCCCTGCCCGCAGGGGATCCGCGACCGCTGCTGGTACAGGCGCTGCGCTTTCTGGGGCAGCCCGTTTCGGCAGGCTGGCAGGATGAAACGCAGGAGAAACTGCTGGAAAGCGCCCTCTCGCAGTGGAATATCGCTTTGATACCCCGGGAGAACGCCCCGAAACCGGCTGAGCCGACAACACCATTCCTAAATGATTCGCAACAGGCTATGATTAGCCGCTGATTTTATTTACACCACTTTACGTCGCTGTCGAGGTGTCCCATTTTTACCCGAGTTGCTAATTTTTGCCGGAAAGTCCTCATGCGTGATGAGGAGGCGCCTGTCGAGGTTGAAACTGAGCGTCATCAGATGACCATTATCCCTCGTGAGAGCCATAACATCTCGCGCAAAGACATTAGCGAAAATGCCCTCAAGGTCCTCTATCGCCTGAACAAAGCAGGCTACGAATCCTATCTGGTGGGCGGTGGCGTTCGCGACCTGCTGCTGGGTAAAAAGCCCAAGGACTTCGATATCACCACCAACGCCACGCCAGAGCAGATGCGCAAGCTGTTCCGCAACTGCCGTCTGGTCGGGCGTCGCTTCCGTCTGGCGCACGTCATGTTCGGCCCTGAAGTGATCGAAGTCGCGACCTTCCGCGGCCATCATCAGACCGAAGAGGATGTTGAAGAGGATCGCAATCAGTCGCAGCGCGCCCAGAGCGGCATGCTGCTGCGCGACAACATCTTTGGCAGCATCGAGGATGATGCGCAGCGCCGCGATCTGACGATCAACAGCCTCTACTATAACGTCGCCGACTTTACGGTACGCGACTACGTCGGCGGCCTGCAGGATCTGCAGCAGGGCATTATCCGCCTGATTGGCGATCCCGAGACGCGCTACCGCGAAGATCCGGTGCGTATGCTGCGCGTGGTGCGCTTCGCCGCCAAGCTGGATATGACCATTGCGGCGGAAACCGCCGAGCCGATCCCGCGTCTCGCCACGCTGCTGCGCGATATTCCGCCGGCGCGCCTGTTTGAAGAGTCGCTGAAGCTGCTGCAGGCGGGCTACGGCTACAGCACCTATGTTAAGCTGCGCGAGTTCCAGCTGTTCCAGCCGCTGTTCCCTACCATCACGCGCAACTTCACCGAAGATGGCGACAGCTATATGGAGCGGATGGTAGCGCAGGTGATGAAAAACACCGATAACCGCATCCATAACGATATGCGCGTCAACCCGGCCTTCCTGTTCGCGGCGATGTTCTGGTATCCGCAGCTTGAGGCGGCGCAGCGCATCGCCCAGGAGAGCGGCCTGACCTATTTCGACGCCTTTGCGATGGCGATGAACGATACGCTGGATGAAGCCTGCCGCGCGCTGGCTATCCCGAAACGCATCACCACGCTGATCCGCGATATCTGGCAGCTGCAGCTGCGCATGTCGCGCCGCCACGGCAAACGCGCCTGGAAGCTGATGGAGCATCCAAAATTCCGCGCCGCCTACGATCTGCTGGCGCTGCGCGCCGAGGTGGAGAATAACCCGGAACTGATCCGCCTCAGCCACTGGTGGGGCGAATTCCAGGCCGCCGCGCCGACGCAGCAGAAAACCATGCTCAATACGCTGGGCGACGACCCGGCGCCGCGCCGCAAAACGCGTCGTCCGCGCCGCCGTCCGGCTGCGCCGCGCCGCGACGGTCAGAGCGCCTCGTGACGCGCGTCTACCTGGCGCTCGGCAGCAATCTTGCCGATCCGCTGCACCAGGTCGACGCGGCGCTGCGGGCGCTGGACGCGCTGCCGGATACGGCGCGCGTTGCCACCTCCTCTTTCTACCGCACGCCGCCTTACGGCCCGCCGGACCAGCCGGATTACCTGAACGCGGCGGTGGCGCTGGAAACCGATCTGGCGCCGGAAGCGCTGCTGGATCATACCCAGCGTATCGAGCTTGAGCACGGTCGCGTACGCAAGGCGGAACGCTGGGGAGCGCGCACGCTTGATATCGATATCCTGCTTTTCGGCCAGCAGCACCTCAACACGCCGCGCCTGATCGTGCCGCACTACGATATGCACAACCGCGCCTTTATGCTGGTGCCGCTGCTGGAGATCGCGCCCGACGCGACGCTGCCGGACGGCCGCCCGCTGCGCGACCTGCTGGCTCGCCTCGACGCCAGCGCCATTCGCCCCTGGCACGGCTGACGCCGCACAGATTGATACGCGGGAGATTCCGCTCTCCCCCGCTATCCAGTACACTGCGCCCATCTGAAATACCTGAGTTGAGAGCGCAATGAAACCCACCACTATTTCTCATCTGCGTCAGTGGAAAGCCAGCGGACGTAAGTTCGCCACCCTGACCGCCTACGATTTCAGCTTTGCCCGCCTGTTCGCCGACGAAGGCATTCAGGTGATGCTGATTGGCGATTCGCTCGGCATGACCGTTCAGGGCCATGAGTCGACGCTGCCGGTCACCGTCGCCGATATTGCCTATCACACCGCCGCCGTCCGCCGCGGCGCGCCGCAGGCGCTGCTGATGGCCGATCTGCCCTTTATGAGCTACGCCACGCCGCAGCAAACCTTCGACAGCGCCGCGCAGCTGATGCGCGCCGGCGCCAATATGGTGAAGCTGGAGGGCGGCGAGTGGCTGGTGGAGACGGTGCGTATGCTGACCGAGCGCGCGGTGCCGGTGTGCGGCCATCTCGGCCTGACGCCGCAGTCGGTGAATATCTTCGGCGGCTATAAGGTGCAGGGCCGCGATGAGGCGGCCGCCGAGCGGCTGCTGGCCGACGCGCTGGCGCTGGAAGCCGCGGGCGCGCAGCTGATGGTGCTGGAGTGCGTGCCGGTTTCGCTGGCGCAGCGCATTACCCAGGCGCTGACAATTCCGGTTATCGGCATTGGCGCGGGCAGCGTCACCGACGGCCAGATTCTGGTGATGCATGACGCCTTCGGCATTACCGGCGGTCATATCCCGAAATTCGCGAAAAACTTTCTCGCGGAGGCGGGCGACATGCGCGCCGCTATCCGTCACTATATCGCCGAAGTCGAAGCGGGAACCTACCCCGCGGCTGAACACAGTTTCCAGTAATCCAGGAGCTTTACCGTGCTGATCATTGAAACGCTGCCGATGCTGCGCCGTGAAATTCGTCGCTGGCGGCAGCAGGGAAAACGCATCGCGCTGGTGCCGACCATGGGCAACCTGCATGACGGTCATCTGACGCTGGTGGACGAGGCGCGCGAGCGCGGCGATATTGTCGTGGTGTCGATTTTCGTTAACCCAATGCAGTTCGATCGCGCCGACGATCTGGCGCGCTATCCGCGTACGCTGCAGGAGGACTGCGAGAAACTTAACCGGCGTAAGGTCGACGTGGTGTTCGCACCTTCGCCTGCGGAGGTTTATCCGCACGGGCTGGCGAACCAGACATTCGTCGAGGTGCCGGTGCTGTCATCGCTGCTGGAAGGCGCAAGCCGTCCCGGCCACTTTCGCGGCGTCGCCACCATCGTCAGCAAGCTGTTTAATCTGGTGCAGCCCGATATCGCCTGTTTCGGCGAAAAGGATTTTCAGCAGCTGGCGATTATCCGCAAGATGGTGGCGGATATGGGCTTCGATATCGAGATTGTCGGCGTACCAACGGTGCGCGCCAAAGATGGTCTGGCGCTCAGCTCGCGCAACGGCTATCTCACCGACGACGAGCGTCAGCTTGCGCCTGCGCTGGCGCAGGTGATGAACGGGATGGCGGCGCGCCTCGCTAACGGCGAACGCCATATCGAAGAGATTATCGAAGCCGCCGAGGCAGAACTTGGCGAGAAGGGTTTGCGTCCGGACGGACTGGCGATTTGCGACGCCGATACGCTGGAGCCGCTGACGGTCGAGAGCCGTCGTGCGGTGATCCTGATGGCGGCATGGCTGGGCAAAGCGCGTCTTATTGATAATCAACAGGTCGACCTCACGCAGTAAGCGGGGTCGTTTTCAGGCAGAACAACAAGGTCTTCTGGTTATGATACGTACCGTTTTACAAGGCAAGCTGCATCGCGTGAAGGTGACCCAGGCGGATTTACACTATGAGGGCTCCTGCGCCATCGATCAGGATTTCCTCGACGCCTCTGGCATCCTGCAGTATGAAGCCATCGATATCTATAACGTCACCAACGGCCAGCGCTTTTCCACCTACGCTATCGCCGCCGAACGCGGATCGAAGATTATTTCGGTAAACGGCGCGGCGGCACGCTGCGCCTGCGAAGGCGATATCCTGATTATCTGCTCTTACGTGCAGGTGGAGGATGCGGAAGCGCGCCAGTGGCAGCCGAAGGTAGCCTATTTTGAGGGCGACAATCAGATGAAGCGTCTGGCGAAGGCGCTGCCGGTGCAGGTCGCCTGAGGGGCGGTGCTGACGTGGGCGGCGTGAACCGATCGCAAAGACGCAAAAGATGGCATCCCTGCCCGCTCGGCCCACGCCTTCCATGGCGTGGGACGCTTTGCTCTTCGGTTCACGTCGCCCACTTGTCAGGCTTTTGAGCCGTCTGGCAAAAAAAAGCAGCCATCCGGCTGCTTTTTTTATCAGGTGCGCAGGCCGCGTCCGCGCTGAATCAGCGTGTAGACCAGAATATAAAACACCAGGATAAAGGCGATCAGCACCGACAGGGTAAATACCAGCGGCACGTCGTTGATGCCGAGGAAGCCGAAGCGGAAGCCGCTGATCATATAGACCACCGGGTTAAGCTTCGACACCGCCTGCCAGAACGGCGGCAGCAGCGTCAGCGAATAGAACACCCCGCCCAGATAGGTCAGCGGCGTCAGCACAAAGGTCGGGATCAGGCTGATATCGTCGAAGGTGCGCGCGAATACCGCGTTCAGCAGGCCAGCCAGCGAAAAGAGGATCGCCGTCAGCAGCAGCGTCAGCGCCACCATCGGCCAGGAGTGAACGTGGAACGGCACGAAAAACAGCGAAACCGCCGTGACCAGCACCCCGACGCAGAGACCGCGCGCCACGCCGCCGCCGACATAGCCGGCAATAATGATATGCGTCGGCACCGGTGCCACCAGCAGCTCTTCAATATTGCGCTGAAACTTGGCGCTGAAGAACGACGAGGCGACGTTGGCGTAGGCGTTGGTGATCACCGCCATCATAATCAGGCCCGGCACGATAAACTGCATATAGCTGAAGCCGTGCATATCGCCGATGCGCGAGCCGATCAGGTTGCCGAAAATAATAAAATAGAGCGTCATGGTGATCACCGGCGGCACCAGCGTCTGGATCCAGATGCGCGCGAAACGGTTAATCTCCTTGGCCCAAATACTCTTAAGCGCCACCCAGTACAAATGTGTCATGCTTTTACTCCTTTACCCTGCACCAGGCTGACAAACAGCTCTTCCAGGCGGTTCGCCTTGTTACGCATGCTTAATACCTGCACGCCCTGCGCGCTCAGCTGGCCGAACACGCTGTTCAGACCCTGTTCGCGCATAACTTCAACCTCCAGCGTGGAGGCGTCCACCAGACGATACTGGAACCCTTCCAGCGTCGGCAGCGCGCTGCCCGGCGCCAGATCGAGAATAAAGGTTTCCGACTGCAGCTTGGCCAGCAGTCCCTTCATCGAGGTGTTCTCCACCAGCTCGCCGCTCTGGATAATGCCGATGTTGCGGCACAGCATCTCTGCCTCTTCCAGATAGTGCGTGGTCAAAATAATGGTGGTGCCTTTTTCGTTCAGCTCTTTAAGGAAGGTCCACATCGAGCGACGCAGCTCGATATCGACGCCTGCCGTCGGTTCGTCGAGGATCAGCAGCTTCGGCTCATGCATCAGCGCGCGGGCGATCATCAGACGGCGCTTCATGCCGCCGGAGAGCATCCGCGCGCGCTCGTTGCGCTTGCCCCAGAGATCGAGCTGCGTCAGATACTTCTCTGCGCGCTGCTGCGCATCGCGGCGCTCTACCCCGTAGTAGCCCGCCTGGTTCACCACAATTTGCTGCACGGTCTCGAACGGATTGAAGTTAAACTCCTGCGGCACCAGGCCGAGCTGGCGTTTGGCGTTCACCACCTCTTTTTCGAGGTCGTAGCCGAACACCCGTACGCTGCCGCCAGATTTGTTCACCAGCGAACTGATAATTCCGATGGTGGTCGATTTGCCCGCGCCGTTTGGCCCCAGCAGCGCATAAAAATCGCCGGCTTCGACCTTAAGATCTATGCCCTTCAGCGCCTGCACGCCGCCGGAATAGGTCTTGGTCAGCCGGGAAAGTTCCAGTGCATAAGTCATTCCGAATCCATATCCTGTTTTAATGTCGGTGAGTCGCGATAGACATAGCGAGCCGCTGGCTGACGCGATGTCGCCGCAACGTTGCTACTTATGATGAGCCACCCTGAGCGTAAAATCTTCCTGGGTGGGCATTTTTTTGCGGAGGTGAAGGCTGAACTCCTGAATCGGAGCACAGCCTACACCAGGCCGAGGCGGTCGGCCTTGGAAGATCGTGCGGTCAGGCTCAGGATTCGAGCGGCACCACTTTGCCGATAAAGGGCAGATGACGATAGCGCTGGGCGTAGTCGATGCCGAAGCCGACCACGAACTCGTCAGGAATGGTGAAACCGACATACTCCACCGTTACTTCTACTTCGCGACGCTCGGGCTTATCCAGCAGCGTGCAGATGGCGAGAGATTTCGGCTCGCGCAGGCGCAGGATCTCGCGCACCTTGCTCAGCGTATTGCCGGAGTCGATGATATCTTCGACAATCAGCACATCTTTGCCGCGAATATCTTCATCGAGATCCTTGAGGATTTTTACGTCGCGCGAGCTGGACATGCCGCTGCCGTAGCTGGAGGCGGTCATAAAGTCGACTTCGTGAGGCACCTCGACGGCGCGGCAGAGATCGGCCATAAACATAAAGGAGCCGCGCAGCAGACCGACCAGCACCATCTCGCAGCCGCTGTCGCGATAGCGCTCGGAAATCTCTTTACCCAGTTCGGCAATGCGCGTTGCGATCGCCTCTTCGGAAATCATCACTTCAACAGTATGTTTCAAAACCTGTACTTCTCGTTGATTTTAAAGGGATCGTTCATCCTCAGCAGCGGATGAACAGAGAGAACCCGCACAGACCTGAGCGGGTAGCGATTCGCAGGAGAGTATCACAGCTTGCCAGACGCGGCGAGATGCAGCGCTAAGCCGCCGTCAGGCTCAGGGTACGCAGATGATATAAACTTAGAACTTACCGGCCTTTAACAGAACATTCCGCTGCGTGTTAGCTTATGACCAACATATCGTTACCTTACATCTGCGCTGAGCAGGAGATCCCATGTCCCATAACTCCAGTAAAAAAACCCATATTGGCGATCGTAAGCTGCATCCCGAAACCCAGATGCTTAACTACGGCTACGATCCGCGCCTGTCGGAAGGTGCGGTCAAACCGCCGGTCTTTCTGACCTCGACCTTTGTCTTTAACAGCGCCGAAGAGGGGCGTGACTTCTTTGATTATGTGGCGGGACGGCGTGAACCGCCGGAAGGCAAAAGCGGCGGGCTGGTCTATTCGCGCTTTAACCATCCCAACAGCGAAATCGTTGAAGATCGGCTGGCGATCTATGAAGAGGCGGAGAGCTGCGCCCTGTTCTCGTCGGGCATATCGGCCATCTCTACCACGCTGCTGACCTTTGCGCGCCCGGGCGATGTGATCCTGCACTCGCAGCCGCTCTACGGCGGCACCGAGACGCTGCTGAGCAAAACGCTGCATAACCTGAATATTGAGCCGGTGGGCTTCAGCGACGGCACCGATGAAGAGAAAGTGCGCGCCGCCGCGCAGACGGCGCTGAGCAAGGGTCGCGTCGCGCTGATCCTGATCGAGACGCCGGCCAACCCCACCAACAGCCTGGTCGATATTGCGCTGATCGCGCGCATCGCTGATGAGATTGGCCAGCAGCAGGGATCGCGTCCGGTGGTCGCCTGCGACAATACCCTGCTCGGCCCGCTGTTTCAGCGTCCGCTGAACTTCGGCGCCGATATTTCGCTCTACTCGCTGACCAAATATGTCGGCGGTCACTCCGACCTGATTGCCGGCGCGGCGATGGGCAGCAAGGCGCTGATTACCCAGATACGCTCGCTGCGCAGCGCCATCGGCACCCAGCTCGATCCCCACTCCAGCTGGATGATTGGCCGTTCGCTGGAGACGCTGTCGCTGCGCATGGAGAAGGCCTGGCAGAACGCCGAGGCGGTGGCCGCCTTTTTGCGCGACCATGAAAAGGTGGCGAAGCTGCAGTGGCTGCCCTACCTCGACGAGAACAGCGCCGAAGGCCGTACTTTCCGCCAGCAGTGCAGCGGCGCCGGTTCGACCTTCTCATTTGATATTGTGGGCGGACAGCCCGCCGCCTTCCGTTTCCTTAACGCGCTGGGGCTGTTTAAACAGGCGGTGAGCCTGGGCGGCACCGAGTCCCTTGCCAGCCACCCCGGCAGCACCACCCATTCTGGCGTGCCGGAGGCGGTCAGGCAGCGCATCGGCATCAGCGACGCCACTATCCGCCTCTCTATCGGCATCGAGAACGCCGGCGATCTGGTGGAAGATATTCGCCTGGCGCTCGAGAAAGCCTGATTAGCCGACGGTGAAGCCCAGCATCATGCCGGTGTCTTCATGCTCGAGCAGGTGGCAGTGCGCCATATAGGCGTGTTCGGCGGCGGCGCGGTGGTCAAAGCGCACCAGCACTTCGCTGCGCCAGCCGTCGACATTGACCATATCTTTCCAGCCCTGCCGGTGCGGCGCAGGCGGCTTGCCGTTTTCTGAAAGAATGCGGAACTGCGTGCCGTGGATATGGAAGGGATGCAGCATCTTGTCGCCTTCGCCGGAGATGGTCCATTTTTCCAGCTGGCCGGGCGTAACGTTAAACATCGGCTTCGCCATATTAAAGGCCTGGCCGTTGATCTTGTTGCCGCTGTGGGAATCGTAGCCCTGGGCTGCGCCGCCGCCGTGCGCGTCATGCGTCGACATATCGTGACCGTTCATCGCCATCCCCTCATGGCCGCCCATCGCCTCATGGCCGCCAGCTGCCGGCATGGCGTGATGGCCGCCCGCCTTGCCCATCGCTTTATCGCCGTAGCGCTGCATCAGCGCCGCCATGCCCTGCCGATCGAGCTGCGGATCCATCATTAGCTGCAGCCAGCGTGCGTTAGCGCCTTCCGCCGAGGGAACCGGCGGCAGCTGCACCAGACTATCCGGCAGCGTCGCGCTCGCCATTACGCGCAGCGGCAGGATCTGCACCAGCGGCAGCGGCTGGTCGAACGGCGCCAGCGTCATGCCCATCTGCTCAACCGGCAGAGTGACGATATCGAAGGTTTTGCCGTCAGAGGTATCGACCATCACCTCGAAGCGTTCTCCCGGCAGCAGCGGCAGCGACGTCACCTTCACCGGCTCCGCCAGCAGGCCGCCGTCGCTGCCGATAACATAGAGCGGTCGGTTGTCGCTGGCGGCGATATGCAGCGAGCGCGCGTTGCAGCCATTCAGCAGGCGCAGGCGCAGCCAGCCGCGCGGCACCGCCTGCTGCGGATACTGTACGCCGTTGGTCAGCATCATATCGCCGAACCAGCCTACCGCGGCGCTCATGATATCGAGCTGATAGTCGATGCGGCTGCCGTCCTGGGTTAGCCGCTTGTCCTGGAAAATCAGCGGCACATCGTCTGAGCCCCACTGCGACGGCAGGCGCAGCTTGTCGGTTTCCTCATCCTGCAGCAGGATCAGGCCCGCCAGCCCTTGCGCCACCTGATGGCCGGTTTTGCCATGCAAATGGGGATGGAACCAGCAGGTAGCGGCGGGCTGATCTGGCGTAAAGCTGACCTGGCGCGTCGCACCCGGTTCAATACGCGCCATCGGCCCGCCGTCGACGTCGCCGGGGATCGCCAGCCCGTGCCAGTGCAGCGTGGTCGCTTCCGGCAGGCGGTTAAGGATATTAACCGTGGCCTGCTTGCCGCGGCGCAGCACGATGGCTGGCCCCAGCAGCGCGCCGTTGTAGCCCCATGTCGGCACCTCCTTGCCCTGCCACTGGCTGGTGCCGGTCATGGCGGTGATCTGGATCTGGCCGCGCGGATCTGACTCCAGCCGTGAAGGAATCGGCAGCAGCGGACGGCTGGCCGCCATCAGGGATCGACTCCAGAGCGGCAGCGCCCCGGCCGCGCTCAGCGCTGCGGTCAGTTTGAGAAAGTGGCGACGATGCATAGCTTATTCATCCGTGTGATAAGGGAACCACAGCCTAAACCCTTCCCCTGCGGGAGGGTCAAGCCCTGTTAGCGGAAACGCCTGAAAAAAGTGCTCGAGCGGCCTTCCAGCGGCAAAATAATCGGAATCCTGCCAGTCACTGTGCTATCGTCACATGATGATTAATGAATGAGAATTACTATGAAGAAAAGCATCAGGATCCTGTTACTGCTGGCAGGACTCTTTGGCTTCTCCTCCACCAGCTTCGCACTAAGCGAATCCGAAGCAGAAGATCTGGCCGATCTCACCGCGGTATTCGTTTACCTGAAAAATGATTGCGGCTATCAGGATCTGCCTGATGCGCAAATCCGCAAAGCTCTGGTGTTTTTCGCCCAGCAGAACCGCTGGGATTTGAGTAATTACGCGGCCTACAACATGAAGGCGCTTGGCGAAGCGAGCTATAAAGATCTGAGCGGCATCGCCATTACCAACGACAAGAAGTGCAAGTCGCTGGCGCGCGACTCCCTCAGCCTGCTCGCCTACGTTAAATAAGCCGCACGCCCGCCTTAACGCCGTTCATTTGACCGTGCATGCACGGTCACTCCTGGTTATGATGTGCCGCTCTTTTTCATGGCCAAGTCATCAGAGAGGAGCCCACCATGGCGCAAAAAGAAATGTGGTATGAAACCCTTCATGCCGGTTTCGGACAATATTTCACGGTCGATAAAGAGCTGTACCGGGAAAAGACCGCGCATCAGGATTTAATCATCTTCGAAAACGCGCAGATGGGCCGCGTAATGGCGCTGGACGGCGTGGTGCAGACCACCGAGCGCGACGAATTTATCTATCACGAAATGATGACGCACGTGCCGCTGCTGGCGCACGGCGCGGCGAAGCGCGTGCTGATTATCGGCGGCGGCGACGGCGCGATGCTGCGCGAGGTGGCGCGTCATCGGCAGCTGGAAAGCATAACGATGGTAGAGATTGACGCCGGCGTAGTGACTTTTTGCCAGCAATATCTCCCTAATCACAGCCAGGGCGCTTATCAGGATCCGCGTCTCAATCTGGTGATCGACGATGGCGTAAACTTCGTCAGCCAGACTCAGGAAAAATTCGATGTGATCATCTCCGACTGCACCGATCCTGTCGGACCGGGCGAGAGCCTGTTCACCTCAGAATTTTACGCTGGCTGCAAAAACGCCCTTAATCCTGGCGGCATTTTCGTGGCGCAGAACGGCGTCTGCTTTCTGCAGCAGGAGGAAGCGATCAACAGCCATCGTAAACTCAGCCACTATTTCGCAGACGTCAGTTTTTATCAGGCGGCGATCCCGACCTACTACGGCGGCATTATGACTTTCGCCTGGGCAAGCGATAATCCGGCGCTGCGTCACCTTGACCTCGCCACGCTGCAAACGCGTTTCGCGGCGTCGGGCCTGACCTGCCGCTACTATAACCCGGCTATCCATGCCGGCAGCTTTGCGCTGCCGCAGTACCTGCTGACCGCCCTGTCCGCTGAACAGCCTTTATAAGGAGGTGAACCAAATTGCAAAAGCTTAAACTGCATGGCTTCAACAACCTGACCAAAAGCCTGAGTTTTTGTATTTACGATATTTGTTATGCGAATACTGAAGCCGAACGCGATGGCTATATCGCCTATATCGATGAGCAATACAATGCCAATCGCCTGACGGAGATCCTGACGGAAACCTGTTCGATTATCGGCGCGAACGTGCTTAATATTGCGCGCCAGGATTATGAACCGCAGGGCGCCAGCGTCACCATTCTGGTGAGCGAAGAGCCGATCGATCCAAAGGATATCGACAATTCAGAGCATCCTGGTCCGCTGCCTAATTCCGTTGTGGCGCACCTGGACAAGAGCCATATCTGCGTGCACACCTATCCGGAAAGCCATCCTGAAGGCGGCCTGTGCACCTTCCGTGCGGATATCGAAGTCTCAACCTGCGGCGTGATCTCCCCGCTGAAGGCGCTGAACTACCTGATCCACCAGCTGGAGTCCGATATCGTTACCGTCGACTACCGCGTGCGCGGCTTTACCCGCGACGTAAACGGCGTGAAACACTTTATCGACCATGAGATTAACTCGATCCAGAACTTTATGTCGGAAGATATGAAGGCGATGTATGACATGGTGGATGTGAACGTCTATCAGGAAAATATCTTTCACACCAAGATGTTGCTGAAAGAGTTCGACCTGAAGCACTACCTGTTCAATACCCGCCCTGAAGATCTCAGCCCGGCGGAACACAAACGCATTACCGACCTGCTGTGGAAGGAGATGCGCGAGATTTACTACGGCCGCAATATTCCGGCTGTGGGCCTGAAGACCTTTTAATGACCAGGCGCGCGATGTCACGCCATAGCGGCAGACGCGCGCCGATTTCTTTGGGGGTTTTAATTTCTAAGCTGCCTGTACGGCAGTGAACGGTTACCTTACCAAACTAACCTGCTCATATCCCACTAAAAAGCAGCAATATTGAGCCAAAACCCCTTTTATCAGGCACGCACTGCCGCGCCTTATTTTCCAATAAATTAAAGCCAGCCTATAAAAAAGGGTGTGCAAAAGGATGCCGAAAATAGTCCAGGCGAGAAAGGCTGATTACTTTTGAAATAAAAAACAGGATCGTACTTTTCAGCCGAAGCGCTCAATCCCACGCATGCCCAATAAACAGGCGCGGCCGTCCTGCCCTTCCCCTTATTTCAACGAGAAAAAAGCGCAGCGGGTGCCAGCTAAACCACCCGCAACGTTAATCCGTCAGCGCCAGCGCAATTCCGCGCTCGCGCAGCGTGCGGCACACTTCTTCGTCTAACCGGCTGTCGGTCACCACATCGGTCAGCTCATCCACCGGGGCGGCGCAGAACAGCGACCAGGAGCCATATTTGCTGCTGTCAGCCAGCAGAATGCGACGGCGCGCATTCGCCAGCAGATCGCGCTTCAGCCCGGCCTTCTCTTCTGTCGGCGTGGTGATGCCACGCTCCAGGCTCCAGGAGTTGCAGCTGACGAAAGCGATATCGGGATTGATGCTGCGCAGCAGACGCCGCCCGTGCTCACCTACGCACGACTGGCTCGAGTCGTCGATGCGGCCGCCGATAATGGTCACTTCAATCTGTTTGAATTCCGAGAGAAACAGCGCGATATGCAGATCGGCGGTAATCACGCGCAGCGGCAAATGCGTCAGCTGACGCGCCAGCTCCAGCATGGTGGTGCCGGCGTCCAGCACTACCGCATCGCCCGACTGCACGAACGTGGCGGCGTGGTGGGCGATAGCCTGCTTCTCCGCCAGATTACGCTGCATCTTCTCCAGCGTGGTAGGCTGCGCCGGAATAAAACGATTCAGCGTAACGCCGCCGTGGCTGCGGCTAATCACGCCTTCTTTATCCAGCTTAATCAAATCACGTCGAATGGTTGCCGGCGAGGCGGAAATAGCGCTCACCAGCTGATCAACAGTCACCAGATTATGGCTTTTCAGATAGTCCATAATCTGGTCAAGGCGACTTTGTCCCTTCATATTTCCCTATGCTAACTGCATCGCGAGTTTAATGGAGATCGCCATGCTCTCAGACTTCGCTTTACCTGTCCATGCGATATCAAAAGCGGTGCCGTGGTCTGCAGAGGTGCGGATAAACGGCAGACCGGCAGTGATATTCACGCCGTCGTAAAAGCCAAGCAGTTTCAGCGGGATATGTCCCTGATCGTGGTACATCGCCACCACGATGTCATACTGCCCTTCCTGACACTGCAGGAACACCGTATCGGGCGGACAGGGGCCGAAAACCTCAATGCCCTGCGCCTTCATCGCCTTCACCGCCGGCGCGACGGTGGTGATCTCCTCGTCGCCAAACAGACCGTTTTCACCAGCGTGCGGATTAACGCCCGCCACCGCGATACGCGGCTTTTCAAAACCGACGCGGCGCAGGAAGGTATCCGCCATGCCAATCACCGTTTCGATGCGCGTGCGGCTCAGCGTGTCGAGGAACTTACGCAGCGCGATATGCGTGGTGACGTGAATAACCTTCAGCTTATCGGTATAGAGCACCATCGCGTAATCTTTGGTGTCGGTCAGATGCGCCAGCAGCTCAGTATGGCCAGGATAGAGATGGCCCGCCGAGTGCAGCGCCTCTTTATTCAGCGGCGCGGTGGCGATGGCCTGAACCTCGCCCGCCAGCGCCAGCTCGGTGGCGCGTTTCACGCAGCGCCAGGCGAGATCGCCCGCCTGCTTCTGCACCACGCCCGGCTTCAGCGCATCGGGATCGGCCAGCGGCTCGTCGATGACGTTAATAATGCCTGGCGCGAAGTGCGCCTCTTTTACGCTATCCAGCACGCGCAGCTCGACCTGCGGCGTAATGTTCAGAGCAAGGATGCGGCGCAGCGTCGCCGCGCATCCCACCACCACCGCCGGCGCGCCGTTAAGATCGCCTTCCGCCAGCGCTTTGATGATGATCTCCGGGCTAATGCCCGCCGGATCGCCCATGGTCACCGCAATAATTTTACTCACTCGACTTCTCCTCAATAAAACCAATGGCTGCTACCAGGGTGTTTTCGTCGCCAAAACCGCCCGCTTTGGTCATCACCGGCAGGGTAAATTCACTGTTAAGCAGGACGCCGTGCGGCACGCAGTCCGCCACGATGCCCTGAATCTCAAAGCCGCTGGCGCCCAGCGCCTGCGCAACCGCAATCGCTACGTCGCCACCAGAGAGATAAAGCGCCGCGGGCCGGTGCGCGCGACAGAGCGTCAGAGTCAGTTCGCCCAGAAACTGGCAAATCGCTTCGCCCAGCTGCTGGCGCGTTATCTGCTGCTGCCGACACAGCGCCTCGATCTCATGACGCTGCCCGGCGTGCTGGCAGGTGCGAAGCACCGTATGGCGACCGGCGCGCAGCGCGGCGAGAACCTGCTCCGCCCAGCGCGCGCCGTCCGGCCAGCGAGGGCGTTCAAACAGCTGACGGATATCGATATCCACCAGCGTGATATCTCGCTGCGCCGCCAGCCGGGCGATCTGCTGCTGCGCGCTGGCGCTCATCGAGCCGATAACGGCCAGCACCGGCGCAGTGGCGCGTACCGCCAGCTGCGCGCCGAGCGCGTCGCTCAGTCCGGCGGCGCCCACCAGCAGCGGCGTTTCGTCAAGCTGCGCGGCGGCGGCCAGGATAAGCGCAATATCGCTCTCGCTTTCCGCATCGATCACCACTGCGCCCTGCTGCTCCGCCAGCAGCGCGGCAAAACGATCGCTGCGCAGCGCGGCGAGATCGATCTCCCTGCCCGCGATCCCAAGCTGCGTTAACACCCGCGCGCTGATCACCGGCGTTTTTGGATCGCTGGCGTATTCGGTCTCGGTCAGCGGCACGCCGTTGACCTGCACCTCGCCGCGGCGCGTCACCCGTCCCAGCCGCGGCACGGCGGGGACGATTAGCGCCCGCTGCTTGCCGCTGGCAGCCAGCGCGGCGCGCACTTCGGCGCCGATATTGCCGCGCAGCGTGGAATCGATCTTTTTAAACAGCCAGCCCTGCGCAATAAAATCCTGATGCCGCCGCACCACGGCTTCGGTACGCGCCGCCGCCTCTGCGGCGCTGACGGCGCGGCTGTCGGTGCTGATCACCCAGACGTCAGCGGCGGCGACATCCAGCGGCGCTTCGCTGCTGAACAGGACGTGCACGCGAGCGCCCGCCTTTGCCAGCCCGCTGCCGGCGTCGTTAGCGCCGGTAAAGTCATCGGCAATAACCAACACCGGCGTTTTCCATGACTTCTGCGTCATCTTCTCTCCCGTTGAGCTGCATGCTGCTACCGAATGATTATATTCAATCACGGTTGATTATATGTGAGCAAGATCAAATTAATCGAAATCGATATGCTCTATAAACTTAACCACAGCAAGTGACAGATATCGCACCCGTTTGACCAAATTTAATCATTCGCTCAGGCTTCGCAGTAATAAGGGTATAAAATGAATATCAACAGCACGGTAATTAGCGGCTTTCAGGCGCTGAACGACATTAGCTATCTGCTGAAAGGAAAAGCCAGCGCGCTGCTGGTGACGGACAAGAATATTGAAACCATCCCGGCGGTGCAGGCGCTTATCGCCCAGCTGAAACAGCATGTTGCTCGCGTCAGCGTGATTAACAGCGTGCCGCCGGAACCGAGCCAGCATGATGTCGCCGCGGTGCTGGCGGCGCTGCCCACGCGCGATGTGGATCTGGTTATTGGCGTCGGCGGCGGCAGCGTGCTCGATGTCGCCAAGCTGCTTTCGGTGCTGTGCGTCAATAACGCCCCGTCGCTGGAGGCGCTGCTGGCGGGCGAAAAGCCGACCGCGCGCACCACCTCGCTGCTGATCCCCACTACCGCCGGCACCGGCTCGGAAGCGACGCCCAATGCGATCCTCGCTATTCCCGAACGTGAAACCAAAGTCGGCATTATCTCGCCGGTGATGCTGCCCGACTTCGTGGCGCTGGTGCCGGAGCTGACCACCAGCATGCCGCCGCATATCGCCTCTTCCACCGGCATCGATGCGCTTTGTCATTTGATTGAATGCTTTACCGCCACGGTGTCCAATCCGGTAAGCGACAATTACGCGCTGATCGGCCTGAAGAAGCTGTTCGCCAGCCTCGAAACTGCCGTTGCCGAGCCGCACAACCTGCAGGCGCGGCTCGATATGCTGTGGGCCTCTTATTACGGCGGCGCGGCGATCGCCCATGCGGGCACGCATCTGGTGCACGCCATGTCCTATCCGCTGGGCGGCAAATATCATCTGCCGCACGGCGTCGCCAACGCCATCTTGCTGGCACCCTGCATGGCCTTTGTACGACCGGCAGCGGTAGACAAATTCGCGCAGGCTTACGATCTGCTGCCGGATGCGGATACCTCGCTGGATAACGAGAGTAAATCGCACGCGCTGGTGGCCTGGTTCACCGCGCTGGTTAAACGACTGAAGCTGCCAGCCAGCCTGGAAGAGCTTGGCATCGGCCCGGATCACCTGCCCTATTTAGTGGAAGCGGCGCTCGACGTGCAGCGTCTGATGAAGAACGTACCCGCTGCCGTCAGCGCGAATGACGTTCGTGACGTCTACCTGACGCTGTTCCCTTCATATCAGGAATAAAGAGGATTATATGAGTCAGAAAATTACCGGCGTATTGACCGCTATCGTGACCTGCTTCGATTCGGAAGGTGCTTATAACCCCGCCGCCCAGCGCGAGCAGGTAAAACGCCAGCTGGCCGCAGACAACGGCATCTTCTGCGGCGGCACCAACGGCGAGTTCTTTGTGCTGAACGAGCAGGAGAAGCTCGCCGTCACCGAGACCTGTCTTGATGAAGTTAACGGCCGCGCGCCGGTGGTGGCGCATATCGGCGAGATCTCGACGCGTGAGACCATCCGTCTCGGCAGGCAGATCGCGAAGCTGGGCGTGGATGCGGTTTCTGTGATCACGCCCTACTTCGTGCCGCTTCGTCAGGAAGAGCTGATCTATCACTACCAGACGGTCGCTGACGCGCTTGAGGTGCCGCTGTTCCTTTACAACATTCCGGCGCGCACCGGTAATACGCTACAGCCGGACACCGTGCGTACCCTCGCGTCCCATCCCAACATTATCGGCATCAAAGACTCGGCGGGCAGCTATGAGAGCCTGAGCGGCTTTATTAAGGCGGCGGAAGGCATCGAGAACTTCGACGTGCTTAACGGGCCGGACTCGCTGATCCATCAGGGCTTCGTCGACGGCTGCTCCGCCTGTATCTCCGGCCTGGCCAACGCCGCCCCGAACGAAATCAACGCCATCTGGTCGCGCTTCAACGCAGGCGATATTGAGGGCTCGCGCGCGGCGCAGGAGAACGTCACCGGCCTGCGCACCGATCTCTACAGCATCGGCTTCTCGCCAGCGGCGGTGAAGAAGGCGGTATCGCTGCTGGGCTACGACGTAGGCGACAGTCGCTATGCGGTGCGGTTCAGCGCCGACGAAGAGCAAAAAATCCGTCAGGTCGTCAATCAGTACCTGAAGTAATGGCCATCAGGGCAGCCGTTGCTGCCCTTTTCTGCTTTAAACCCATTGGGAAACGCGATGAAGATAATCTGCACCTCGCCGTCGTTCGCCAGATATGACACGACGCCGATTGATACCCTGAAACAGCACGGCTTTGAGCTGGTGACCCTGCCCGCCGACGCGCCAGCAGCCGCGCTGGCGCCGCATCTGCCAGAGACCGTGGCGATGATCGTCGCCTTTACCGAGGTAGACGACGCGCTGCTGGCGCAGGCGCCAGCGCTGAAAATTGTCTGCAAGCACGGCGTCGGCGTCGATAATATCGACCTCGACGCCACGCGCGCGCGCGGGATTTACGTGACCAACGTACCGGACGCCAACAAGCATGCCGTCGCCGACTTCGCCTTTGCGCTGATCCTCAGCGGCGCGCGCCAGCTGACTCAGGCGGTAACGGAAACGCGCGCGGGCAACTGGCCGCGTATTTTCGCAACCGACGTCTACGGCAAAACGCTGGGCATTATCGGGCTGGGCAATATCGGTAAGCAGGTGGCGCTGCGCGCAAAAGGTTTCAGCATGCGCGTCATCGCCTTTGACTTCTATCCTGACGAAGCCTTTGCCGCCGAGCATGGCATCACCTTTGTCAGCCTCGACCAGCTGACCGAAGAGAGCGATTTTATTACCCTGCACACGCCGCTGACCGACGAGACGCGCAACCTGTTCGACGGTGCGCGTCTGCGCCGCATGAAGAAGCGCGCCTTTTTGATCAACGTTTCGCGCGGCGGCGTCGTCAATGAAGAGGATCTCTTCCATGCGCTGCAGGACAACGTAATTGCCGGTGCGGCGGCCGACGTATTTGTCCAGGAGCCACTCACTTCGCACCCGCTGTTTAGCCTGCCGAATTTTATCCCGACGTCGCATATCGCTGGCTACACCGACGGCGCCATCAGCGCTATCGGCGAACGCTGCGTGGCGCAGATTGTGCAGTGCGTCCGACAGGGCGAGCGGCCGATCAACGTTATGAACGGGCTGGCGTAAGCGCCGCCCTCGCCTGCAACCTGATTCGAGTGGAAAATAATGATGAATTCTTCGCTGCGCTCGACCAAAATTCGCTGGTGGATCGCTGGCCTGATGTGGCTGGCGGTCGCCATTAACTATATTGACCGGACGGTGCTCTCCGCCGCCGCACCGCATCTGATCACCGAGCTGGAGATCAACCCGGAGATGATGGGCCTGATTATGGCCGCCTTCTTCTGGTCCTATGCGCTGCTGCAAATCCCGGCGGGCTGGTTCGCCGACCGTTTTGGCCAGAAAAAAGGGCTCGGCATCGCGGTCGGCTGGTGGTCGATCGCCACCATGGCGATGGGCCTGGCGACCGGCTTTAAATCGCTGCTGGCGCTGCGCCTGGCGCTGGGCGTCGGTGAAGCGGCCGCCTATCCCAGCAACGCGGGCATCGCCGCGCGCTGGTTCCCGGATCGCGAACGCGCCACCGTATCGGGGCTGTTCGACAGCGCCTCGAAATTCGGCGGCGCGGTGGCGATGCCGCTTATCGTCTGGATGATCGCCATGGTGGACTGGCGCATTACCTTTCTGGTTATCGGCGCCATCGGCCTGTTCTGGGTCATCGCCTGGTATTTTATCTATGCCGAGAACCCGGAAGACCATAAAAGGATCGACCAGAACGAAGTGCGTCTGATCCGCGACGGCCAGGCGCAGAAACATGGCGACAAAGGCGTGCGGCCGATGAAGTGGTACCGGCTGCTGCGCTACCGCAATATCTGGGCGATGTGCATCGGCTTTTTCACCATCAACTACACCTCCTACTTTTTTATTACCTGGCTGCCGACCTATCTGGTGAAAGACAAGGGCATGGACTTTCTGAAGATGGGCTTCGTCGCCGCGCTGCCGCTGATCTGCGGCATGGTGATCGAGGTGCTGGCGGGCTGGGCGTCGGATCGCATGGTGCATAAAAAGGTGCTGTCGCTGACCGCCACGCGCAAGCTGTTTCTGACCATTGGCTTGCTGATGGCGCTCTGCATCGGGTTCGCGCCCTTTACCGAATCGGTGTTTATGACCGTGCTGCTGCTCTGTATCGCCAAGTCGGGCACCACCGTGGCCGCCTCGCAGGTCTGGGCGCTGCCGGGCGACGTGGCGCCGAAAAACAGCGTCTCTATCGTCGCCGGGCTGCAGAATACGGTGTCGAATATGGGCGGCGCGGTCGGCCCGATTATCACCGGCGCGATTGTTGGCGCCACCGGCAATTTTACCTGGGCGCTGGTTTTCTCCGCCGTGCTGGTGGTTATCGGCATCCTCAACTATCTGTTCCTGATGGGCAAGGTTGAGCCGATTGTCGATAAAGAGAAAGCGCCAGAGCCGCAGGCGGTCGCCAGCAGCGTCTGACAGGCGCGGGCAAAAAGGCTCTGATGGCGATCGGAGCCTTTTGGCGTTTAACGCGGCGCGATATTGATCAGGCTACCCGCCTGCAAGAGTGGCTTGAAACGGCGGTGCTGACGGCGTTCAGCGATCGGAGTGGCCGCGCTGACTCAGCGCCCCTGTAAAAACTGGCGGTAGGCGTTCATAACGGCAAGAAAATCCTCCACGCCGCAGAACGACAGGCTCTCTTCGTCGTAGTAGTTCATGCCTTCTTCCAGCCCGTCATCCTCTAAGGCAAGGTGGTTAGCGCGGATCATGATCTCTTCATCGTCCATCCACAGCGTATATTCATGGCCAATGCGCTGCCACTGGCGCTCGCTGCCCTTGATACTACGCATCGCGGCTTCGACCTCGTCCAGCAGCGCCAGGTTTTCTTTCACTTCCTCGTTAAACCAGTGGCCCACCGCTTCGTGATCCATTGACATGCGTACTTTCACCTGCCCGGTGAGATCGCGTAAAAATTCGTATTCCATGGGCTAACCCTTTGGTTAATGACGCGAGTGAATCCGCACCAGAATAGTGTGTGCGCATCATCAACGCTAAAGTGAGATCGGGGCGACATTATTGCGGGGAAAAAGCAAAAGAAAAAGGGGCGATTATCGCCCCTTTGTTTTTTAGTGAGTCACTCAGACCGCAGTCTGGAAAATCACATTGTCTGCTTTATCGGTGTACTGATCCAGCTGGTCAAAGTTGAGGTAGCGGTATGTGTCGCTGGCAGTTTTATCCACCTGCACCATAAACTGCTGATACTCATCCGGCGTCGGCAGTTTGCCGAGCAGCGACGCGACCGCAGCCAGTTCAGCCGATGCCAGGTAGACGTTAGCGCCGGTGCCGAGACGGTTCGGGAAGTTACGCGTCGAGGTAGAAACCACCGTCGCGCCGTCCTGCACGCGCGCCTGGTTACCCATGCAGAGCGAGCAGCCCGGGATCTCGATACGCGCACCGCTCTTACCGAAGACGCTGTAGTAGCCCTCTTCAGTCAGCTGAGCCGCATCCATCTTGGTCGGCGGCGCAACCCACAGGCGGGTCGGCAGCTGGCCTTTATGGCTGTCGAGCAGCTTACCTGCCGCGCGGAAGTGACCGATGTTGGTCATGCACGAACCGATAAACACTTCGTCGATCTTCTCGCCCTGCACGTCAGAGAGCAGGCGCGCGTCGTCCGGATCGTTCGGCGCACAGAGGATCGGCTCTTTGATATCGGCCAGATCGATCTCGATAACCGCCGCGTATTCGGCGTCGGCGTCCGCTTCCAGCAGCTGCGGATCCGCCAGCCATTTTTCCATGCCCTGGATACGACGCTCCAGCGTACGGCGATCGCCGTAGCCTTCTGCGATCATCCACTTCAGCAGCACGATGTTGGAGCTGAGATATTCGATAATCGGCGCTTTATCGAGCTTAATGGTACAGCCCGCCGCCGAACGCTCAGCAGACGCATCGGTCAGTTCAAACGCCTGCTCGACTTTCAGATCCGGCAGACCTTCGATCTCCAGGATGCGGCCAGAGAAGATGTTCTTTTTGCCTTTCTTCTCAACGGTCAGCAGGCCCTGTTTGATGGCGTACAGCGGGATGGCGTGCACCAGATCGCGCAGGGTGATGCCCGGCTGCATTTTGCCTTTAAAGCGTACCAGTACAGATTCCGGCATATCGAGCGGCATGACGCCGGTCGCGGCGGCGAAAGCCACCAGGCCAGAACCCGCCGGGAACGAGATGCCGATCGGGAAGCGGGTGTGCGAGTCGCCGCCGGTGCCGACGGTGTCCGGCAGCAGCATGCGGTTCAGCCATGAGTGGATAACGCCGTCGCCCGGACGCAGCGAGACGCCGCCGCGGTTCATAATGAAGTCCGGCAGCGTGTGGTGCGTGTTAACGTCGACCGGCTTCGGATAGGCGGCAGTGTGGCAGAATGACTGCATCACCAGATCGGCGGAGAAGCCGAGGCACGCCAGATCTTTCAGCTCGTCGCGCGTCATAGGACCGGTGGTGTCCTGAGAACCTACCGAGGTCATCTTCGGTTCGCAGTAAGCGCCAGGGCGGACGCCTTCAACGCCACAGGCGCGACCAACCATTTTCTGCGCCAGCGAGTAGCCGCGCGTACTTTCCGCCACGTCTTTCGCCTGACGGAACACGTCGCTGTGCGGCAGGCCCAGCGATTCGCGCGCTTTGCTGGTGAGGCCGCGGCCGATAATCAGCGGAATACGGCCGCCGGCGCGGACTTCGTCGATCAGCACGTCGGTTTTCAGCTCAAAGCTAGCCAGCAGCTCGCCGGTTTCGTGGTTGCGCACTTCACCTTTGTACGGGTAGACGTCGATCACGTCGCCCATGTTCAGCTCGCCTACGTCAACTTCGATCGGCAGCGCGCCCGCATCTTCCATTGTGTTGAAGAAGATTGGTGCGATTTTGCTGCCCAGCACCAGACCGCCGCCTTTTTTGTTCGGGACGTTCGGGATGTCGTCGCCCATGAACCAGAGTACGGAGTTGGTTGCAGATTTACGCGAAGAGCCGGTGCCGACGACGTCGCCGACGTAAGCCAGCGGATAGCCTTTGGCCTGCAGCGCTTCAATCTGCTTGATCGGGCCGACGTTGCCCGGCTCATCCGGGTTGATGCCTTCACGTGCGTTTTTCAGCATTGCCAGCGCGTGCAGTGGAATATCTGGACGAGACCATGCATCCGGCGCCGGAGAGAGGTCGTCGGTGTTGGTTTCGCCGGTCACTTTGAATACGGTGACGGTAATTTTTTCTGCCAGCTCAGGGCGTGACAGGTACCACTCGGCGTTCGCCCAGGATTGCATTACCTGCTGCGCATGGGTATTGCCCGCTTTCGCTTTTTCTTCAACGTCGTAGAAGTTGTCAAACATCAGCAGCGTGTGCGACAGCGCTTTGGCGGCAATCGGGGCCAGCTTCTCGTTGTCCAGCGCCTCAATCAGCGGATGAATGTTGTAACCGCCTTGCATAGTGCCGAGCAGTTCAATCGCTTTTTCAGGGGATACCAGAGGAGAGGTAGTTTCGCCTTTAGCAACCGCGGCAAGGAAACCCGCTTTAACGTAGGCGGCTTCATCAACGCCGGGTGGGACACGGTTGACCAACAGATCGGTCAGGAATTCTTCTTCACCCGCTGGCGGGTTTTTCAGCAGTTCAACCAGCGCGGCCATCTGGGAAGCATCTAACGGCTTAGGTACGATCCCCTGGGCAGCACGCTCAGCAACGTGCTTACGGTATTCTACTAGCACGACGTTCTCCTCGCTCACATTGTATGGGTCTCCGGTGCACCCTGATGCTAAGCATTCCATGAGTAGGGTAAGGTGCCCGGTTCCGCGTGGGGCAGCATAGCAGGGTTCAGGCTGTTTGTTAATCTGTTTACAAAAATACAACATAATTAACAGGGGTAAATTGTGCGGTTTGCATACAGTTAGAAAACGGTCGCAGGCCAGGCACCCAGTCGCTGAAACAGGGACTTCGCGGGGCAATGCATAACTTACAGCAGCGCAACCAGCTGTTAATCAATCGGTTTGGTTATGGTTTATGATGTCCAGCAGGCGATCACTGCCGCAGCAGAGATATTTCACAGATAACAAGCCGGCCTGAATTAACAAGCGCTCGCTGTAAAAGAAAGATATGCCCTCTCCTTTGATATTAATTTTTCGCTGTCTTCTCTCTTATCAGCAATGAATGATAAATAAGAGAGCCATCCCAAAAAGGCTCACCGTATAAAACACATAATCACCTAATGATTTACGTAGAAAGTTAAGCGAGTTACGGCTGAACTTATCGAGTTTATGCCTCGCCGATTTTTGGGTTTTTACTTCAACCTTAATATTATGCTTTCTATAACCCTGCCTTCTCATTCCTTTAATAAAGGCATGGTTAATCACATCCTTTGTGGTTACCTGAGCGGTTTTAATCTTGAATAAGGATGATATAATTATTCATCTTTTCATAGATGCGCTGATTATTAACTCCGTACTTTCTGTGTAATATTTTTTGCTTTTATCGACCGTATGCGGGGAACACTGAATGGTTACCAAACCCACCAGCCCCGCCGCCGGTTTATCCCCGCGCATGCGGGGAACACACGTCCTTGTTTCTCTCGTGATATGCCGCCACGGCTTTCAGCTGAGATTGTGGGGTTTTAGTCATAGCGATAGATCCTCGTCGGGGGCAACATAATCTGCATCACCGGGCGCAGAGCCGAATCGATGCACATACAGTTTTTCATTTTTGTGCGTAAGTAACAGCAAATGCTCGGATGTCTGCCAGCGCAGATCGTAATACGCCGCGCGCCATCCCGCTCGCGCTACATCAGCATATTCTGATTGTGTCTGACTGCCCGGCACGCGCTCACTGCCGCCGCGACGTTGTTTGATTACGTAAATTTTGTACATATAAGCCCCCCTTAATGGGGGCTGAGTTTACAGGATGAACCTGCGGCATTCACGCCCGCGATCGTCATTGTAGCGATCGGTTTGTGACATTGATTTATGCCCATGCCCCAGCAGCGTTTTAGTATCGACGCCCTGGACGCGATAGAGCCGTTCCGCCAGCGATCGCTGCTCATGAAATTTAGGCGGAGCACCCAGCCATGATGCGCGGCTAAACGCGATATCGCGAGCGTAAGCGAACCAGTGCGTCAGATTCCAGGGTCCGATCGTAGTGTCATTGATAAACAGCCCGTCACCCGGACATTGCTCTAACAGCTCATGCAAAGACAAATCCAGCGCCTCACAGCGTAGAGCCAGCGGTAACGCTATTTGCGCGCCAGTTTTCTGCTGCACAATGTGTAAATGATCATCCCAGATTAATAGCCGATGCAGCCGAACGATGTAACCGCGTCGTTGCCCGATAACTAACACAAGCAACATCGCAGAATGAATATATTCTGGGCAGAATACCCGCGCTGCATTATAAATCCTGCGCCACTCCGCCAAGGTTAATCGGTTCATCCCCGCGCATGCGGGGAACACGCGGGGGCAGCGCCATTTTTCATCGTGGAGAGCGGTTTATCCCCGCTTGCGCGGGGAACACGACAGCCTGTTTCGGATGGTCTTCAGTTTCGTCGGTTTATCCCCGCTTGCGCGGGGAACACTGTTTTGCGGCTTCCGGCATACGGGAAAACTCCGGTTTATCCCCGCTTGCGCGGGGAATACTTATCAGTAATGCCCGCTTTGCCGTCAAAGTCCGGTTTATCCCCGCTTGCGCGGGGAACACCCACGTGTCTGGCCACCAATCCATTTATTTCCCGGTTTATCCCCGCTTGCGCGGGGAACACTCACCGACCATCTGATAGGCGTTGATTGCATCCGGTTTATCCCCGCTTGCGCGGGGAACACGTCCAGCCCGACAGAGAAAGTTACAATGCGGTCGGTTTATCCCCGCTTGCGCGGGGAACACCTCTTCAGGAAAGGTCGCTGGAGACTCTCTAGCGGTTTATCCCCGCTTGCGCGGGGAACACTGCTACTGGCCGGATAAGGAGTAGATATGAGCCGGTTTATCCCCGCTTGCGCGGGGAACACTGATGGCGTTGCGCGCAATCTCAGAGTAGTTGCGGTTTATCCCCGCTTGCGCGGGGAACACCTGGCAGAAGCGAAAAAGCATCTGGCAAAAGTCGGTTTATCCCCGCTTGCGCGGGGAACACCCACTCGCCCGAATTCAGGAGCGCCTTTTCTGCGGTTTATCCCCGCTTGCGCGGGGAACACTGAAAAAGGCAAATCGCTTTTATGGTGATTACCGGTTTTTCCCCGCTTGCGCGGGGAACACCGCAACCTTTGTAGGTTCCATGAAGATATGGTCGGTTTATCCCCGCTTGCGCGGGGAACACTGAACTACGGATTACCCGACACTGAAAAAACGCGGTTTATCCCCGCTTGCGCGGGGAACACATTTCTTTCAGGTCTTCCCCGGTTTCGTCGTCCGGTTTATCCCCGCTTGCGCGGGGAACACTCGCGAAACTCAATGTACGGCAGTTTGTTGGCCGGTTTATCCCCGCTTGCGCGGGGAACACAACGATTAAATCAACTGAATTATCAGGAATTTCGGTTTATCCCCGCTTGCGCGGGGAACACCTGAGTTACCCGAACAGTGCCGTCAACAGTGCCGGTTTATCCCCGCTTGCGCGGGGAACGGCTTTGTTGAATAAATCGAACTTTTGCTGAGTTGAAGGATCAGATCACGCATCCTCCCGACAACACAGACCGTTCCGTGGCAAAGCAAAAATTCAAAATCACCAACTGGCCCACCTACA
>NZ_JAKRNN010000018.1:0-94210 GCF_022346785.1 Pantoea sp. ACRSC | reverse complement strand
CTGAGCGGATTCGCGTTTAAACTCTGCGCTGAAATTTCTTTTTTTCATTGAGGCACCTGTAATGTTCTGAGGTGAGCATATCACCTCTGTTCAGGTGGCCAAATTCAGTAAACCACTTCAAGGCATTCAAAGACAACGTTAAAAACGAACTGGTCGGCCCCAACGGATTACCGCTGGCTGCTCCTACGTTCGTTGTTAGCTTCGGAGCGGATGATGACGACAGCGGAGAAGAGACTTAGCTTCGCGCCCAAATTCAAACCGCTGTTCAAGCCTAAGCGCTATAAAACATTTCACGGCGGCCGCGGCGGCGCTAAATCATGGGGTATCGCCCGCGCACTGGTCATCATGGCCGCTTCCCAAAAGCTCCGCGTTCTCTGTACTCGTGAGGTGCAGAACTCGATCAAGGATTCAGTGCACAAGCTGCTGAAAGACCAGATTGAAATGCTCGGGCTTAATCCGTGGTTTCGCATCACTAATGAGACGATTACCAGCGCCTGCGGCAGCGAGTTCCTGTTCAAGGGGCTGCGCTTCGATCCGCTAGGTATTAAGTCGACTGAGGGCGTGGATATCTGCTGGGTAGAAGAGGCCCAGTCTGTATCCGCTGATTCTTGGGACATCCTGGTGCCGACCATCCGTAAAGAGGGTTCGGAAATCTGGGTATCGTTCAACCCCGGCGAAGAGAAGGACCCGACTTATCAGCGCTTCGTGGTGAATCCGCCTGACGACAGCATCACGGTTGAGGTGAACTACTACGACAACCCGTATCTGCCTGAGACGCTCCGCAAAGAGATGGAGTACTGCAAGCGGGTCGATTACGAGGCGTACGAACACGTCTGGCTGGGTAAGCCTAAGTCGATATCTGAGGCGGTAATCTTCAAGCAGCGCTACCGCGTTGAAGCATTTCCGGATGACCTCTGGCAGCAGGCTGATCGGTTGTTCTTCGGTGCCGACTTCGGTTTCGCCAATGACCCGAGCACGCTGATCCGCATGTTCATGCTGGGCACGAAGCTCTACATCGAATATGAAGCCTACGGCGTCGGCGTAGAACTCGACGAAATGGCTCAGTTTTACGATTCAGTCCCCGAGGCTCGCCGCTGGCCTATTAAAGCCGACAGCGCGCGACCGGAGACAATCAGCCACATCGGCCGGCAGGGCTTCAGCATTGACGCCGCAGCGAAGTGGAAAGGCAGCGTGGAGGATGGCATCACCTACCTGAAAGGGTTTGAGGAAATCATCATTCACGAGCGCTGCAAGCACACCGCCGACGAGTTCCGGCTCTACTCCTACAAAGTCGACAAGAAGACCAACGAAATTCTCCCGGTCATTGTCGACGCACATAACCACTGCATAGACGCCATACGCTACGGGCTGGACGGTTACATCACCAGCTCTGACAGCCTTGGCACTTGGGCGCAACTTGGCAGAGGCTGAACATGTCCGAAACACAAAACGTGTCGCAGCCTGTACCGACGCGTGACAGCTATGAAAACTTTGTCGCCCGCATGGGCGTTAACGAATCAAACCAGTCCGGCGCCGGCACTTACCGCAACAACTGGACGTCGCGCAACAGGCTGCTGATTGAGCAGGCTTATCGGTCGTCCTGGCTGGTGGGTGCAGGCGTTGATGCTATCCCCGATGACATGACCCGCAAGGGCGTTACCATCACCTCCAAGCTGGAAGACGGCCGTAAGAAGCAGCTCGATAACGCATGGGATGAGATGGCGCTTTGGGAAGCGCTCAATGACACGCTGAAGTGGGCGCGGCTCTATGGCGGCGCTGTAGGCGTCATCCTGATAGACGGACAGAACTACTCGACGCCTCTGCGCATTGACGCTATCGCTCCGGGCGCATTCAAAGGCGTGATGGTGATGGACCGCTGGATGCTTAACGCAACCACTGAGCGTCGCGTAACCGAGCTGGGGCCGGATTTCGGCATGCCTGAGTTCTACCGCGTTGTGACGTCTGCAACCGGCATCCCGCCGTGGCGTATTCATCACTCCAGGCTGATCCGCTTCGATGGCGTCCCTTTGCCATATCAGCAGCGCCTGACCGAAAACGACTGGGGCATGTCGGTGATTGAGCGCTGTTTCGATCGTCTGCTGGCATTCGACAGCACAACACAAGGCGTCGCACAGCTCATCTACAAAGCTCACCTGCGCACTTACAGCATCAAAGGGCTTCGTTCCCTGCTGGCTATGGGCAAAGACAATCCGGCCTTCAAAGGTCTGATGTCGCACATGGACATGATCCGCCAGTACCAGAGCAATGAAGGCATGACGATTATGGACGCCGACGACAAGTTCGAGGCGCACACCTATTCGTATGCCGGGCTGAGCGATGTGCTGGCTCAGTTTGGCCAGCAGGTATCTGGCGCTTTCGGCATCCCACTGGTTCGCCTGTTCGGTCAGTCTCCGGCTGGTTTCTCAACTGGCGATACCGACCTCGCTAACTACTACGACAACGTGTCGACGCAGCAGGAGCGCAAACTGCGCCGCCCGATCCGCAAGCTGTTCGAAGTTCTGCACATGAGCCTGTTTGCTCAGCCGCTGCCGGATGACTTCACGTTCGAGTTTAACGAGCTCTGGCAAACGCCGGACAGCGAGCGCGCGGACACGGCCAATAAGGTCGTCGACGCCACGGTGAAAGCTGTCGATGCAGGCCTGATGACAGAGAAAGCCGGCGCGCAGCACCTACAGGAAACGGCCCGCGTAACCGGGCTGGGCGGCACAATCAGCGATGAGGATATTGATAATGCCAGTGACCTCCCGCCGCCGACAGAGAAAGACCTCGATAACGTCGAAACCACCGAACCTGAAGCGCGCCGAGACGCAACTGCGAACACAGCTACGACAGATAGCGCGTACGGTGGGGGCAATCGTCGAGGGTTCGTACGATGGCTCAAACGATAGCGTTACCGACATCATGGACAGGCTGGAGCGTTACGCCGACCTGATAGAGCCTTGGGCGGAAGCGGTGTCGAGTCGGCTGATAGGCACGCTGGAAGTTGCGGACGATGCAATGTGGCGTGACAGGTCACAGCGTATCTCTGCCGGGCTTCGTGAGCTGATGAACTCAGGCACCGGCGCGGTAACGCGCAGCATCATCGACGAGCAGGTGAAACTGTTCAAATCGCTCCCCCTGCAGGCTGCCGATCACGTTTACGACATCCACAATCAGGCGATTGAGGCTGTGGTGTCAGGTAAGCGCTCCAGCACGCTGAAGCAGGAAATCATGCGCACCGGCAAAGTGACTGAAGCGCGGGCCCGAACGATTGCCCGTACTGAAGTTGGCCGGGCATCAACTGCAATCACCCAGGCGCGCTCAACCGCCATCGGCTCGCGTGGCTACATCTGGCGCACTGCTGACGACAGCGACGTGCGCCACTCCCACACGCAGATGGAAGGCCAGTATGTCGACTGGGCCAAGCCGCCGACGCTCGACGGCATGACCGGCCACGCTGGCCAGTTCCCTAACTGCCGGTGCTATGCAGAGCCAGTTATTTAGAAAATCGAATACCAACTATCACAACCGCAAATAAAATTATTGCGCAGAGTAGTCCCCACCCGAGCGCTGAGATTCCCAAAAAGTGCTCAATCAACAGTTTCTTACCACTATCACTTCTTAAATAAGTTGCAAATGGGTCAATTGCTGCAATCACCAACGGTACGAACGCAAGTGCAAAATTTATCTCGTTATCAGATTTGCTAACGAAAATCTTTTTCCGTGATTTCAAGACTAAAACAATCCCAAAAACGGCAAATATTAGGTTTGCTACAGGTTTTATAATTTCAGATTTATAATCAAGAAGATTTGGGAATAGGCTGCAATAAATATAAGTCCAAGAATAAACTAATGAAACTAAGCTTACAAAAAGTGCGGGTCTTAGCATTTGATAGTCCCTATCCAAGTTGCCTGAGATGAATTGTAAATATCACTCATGTTTCATAAGCAATGCAAGGCCTCCTGTGCAATATTTCTTCACTACGCGCCTCGGCAACACTCGCTTTGAGATGGCCGATGGCTCGCTGCTGTGCAAAGACGTGCCGATCGCCCGCACCGGCGCGCAAGTCTACGACGAAAGCGAATTGGAAGGGCTAATCGGAGATGAGGATGGCGAGATTGTTGTCATCCGCGACGCTGACGAAGTGTTCCGGCCTGAAACGCTCGCCTCATTCGAAGGCATGGCCTTTACGCTGGGCCACCCGAAAGACATGGTTAATCCGGGTAACTGGAAAGATTACGCCCACGGGCATATCCAGAACGTCCGCCGCGGCACTGGCGATCAGTCGGACTTAATGCTGGGCGACATTCACATCAAAACCGCCGAAGCCATCCAGCAGGTAATGAACGGCCTCGAGCAGATTTCTATGGGCTACGACGCCGACTACGAGCAGAAAGGGCCGGGGCAGGCGCGGCAGCACTCAATTATCGGTAACCACTGTGCGGGCGTCCCCAATGGTCGCGCAGGCATTCGCTGTTCAATTGGAGATAGCAATACAATGGCAAAAACAAAACAGGGCTGGCTTACCCAGCTGAAACGGGCGATTAAAACTAGGGATTCCGCCACCATGGAAGACCTGATGGAAAACGCCCCCGCAGAACTGATTGAGCCGGAACTGGACTTGCCACGCGCGCTCAATATCACCATCAACCCCGCGCAGCCGCTGCCACCGAATAAAGAGCTCGGCGGCCTGACCACCGATGAAGGTGAAAATGGCGGCGCCAACACCAATAGCGAGCTTGAAGCGAAAGTCGATGCGCTGGCGCTTCTGGTTCAGCAGCTGATCAACCCGACCTCTACGGCAACCGTCGACAGCGACGATCCGGATGAGAAGGAAGAGAAAACTCGCGCAACTACCGATGCTGCTTACCATCAGGGCGTTGTGGCGCGCGCAGAGCTCATCCTGCCGGGCGTGAAACTGCCGGAAGGCGGCAAGCTGGCTGCGTTCAAACGCTCCACCATGGACGCGGCATTCAAAACACCGGAAGGCCAGGCGCTGTTGGCTCCGCTGGTTGGCGCTTCGCCGGACTTCGCCAAAATGCCAAAGGCAACGCTGGACGCGGTATTTGTATCCGCCAGCGAAATCGCCAAAGCGCGTAACAGTGCGCCAGCTACTGCGTCGCGTGCATCGTTTTATGACTCATCCAACAAAAACTCTCCGGCTGCTCTGAATAAGGCATTCGCCGCCCACTGGAATAAATAAGGGAAAAACCCATGGTTGCATACCTGTACCGGATGCCAGTAGGCATCGCCGGGGCTATCTCACGCCCGCAAGACCTGACCACCGAGCCGGTTATCCTCAATGCCTCGAACACTTTTAGCCAGTACGGCCTGGCAGGTAAAGACAGCGCAGACGGCAAGTTTATCCCGCTGGCAGCATCTGATGCCGCGACGGTAATCACCGGCCTGTACATACGTCCTTACCCGACCACCTCTACGCCAGACATGGCGCGACAGGTTGGCGCAAATGCCAATTTCACTGGTGACGTGATGAAGCGCGGTTACATGACCGTGAACATCGGCAGCACTGCAGTCGGCCTGACCAAAGGCGCGCCGGTTTATGTGCGCAACGCCAACCCGACCGACGCCAGCCCGCTGGGCGCAATTCTGGGCGCGGCTGTCACCGACGAAACTGTCGTGCTGCCGAACGCCGTTTTCACTGGCGCAGGCGATGCCGCTGGCAACGCTGAAATCGCATACAACATCTAAGGGAAACGCTAAATATGTACACTTTTGACCAAGCCACTCTCGACGGTACTGGCGCTTTCCTGGTTGGCGAGCTTGAGCGCCTCGATCAGGAGCTGAACATGCCGCTGGTCGGTTACACGTGGTCGCGCGATATCCAGCTGCGCGAAGACGTGTCGATCGCTGATGACATCAGCTCTTTCACCAACTCTACCTTTGCCGCTGCCGGCACGCCGAACCCGAACGGTAAAAACTAGATCGGCAAAGACTCCACCGCCATTGCAGGTCCGAACGTCGATATCGCAAAAACCGGCTTCCCTCTGACCCTGTGGGGCATGGAGCTGGGCTGGACCGTTGTCGAACTGGCCGCCGCTGCTAAAGTTGGTCGCCCGATCGACACGCAGAAGTACGATGCGATGCAGTTGAAATGGAATATGGACACCGACGAGCAGGTTTATCGCGGTGACAGCCAGCTGGGCGTGAAAGGCCTCGTCAACTACAACGGCGCAGCAGTCACTAACGCTCCGAAGACGTGGGCAACGTCCACGCCGGACGAAATCCGGGCGTCAATCAACCTGCTGCTCTCCAATGCCTGGGCGGCGTCTGGTTACACCATCGTCCCGCGTGACCTGCTGCTGCCGCCTGAGCAGTTCGCGCTGCTGTCCAGCATCATCGTTTCATCAGCCGGTAACCAGTCGCTGCTGACTTACCTGCAGAACAACACCATCGCCTTCCATCAGAACGGCGTACCGCTGAACATCCGCGCGGTGAAATGGCTGAAAGGTGCGGGCACCGGCGGCACTGACCGCATGATGGCGTACACCAACGACAAGAAGTTTGTGCGCTTCCCGATGGTTCCGCTGCTGAGCGTGCCGGTGCAGTACCGCGGAATTTACCAGCTGACCACCTACTACGGCAAGCTGGGCGCAGTTGAGTCTCCGTACCCGGAAACCATGGCGTATCTGGACGGCATCTAACCAATCCGGCCCCGAAAGGGGCCAACAGGAGCAGCAAATGGCTAAGAAGACGATTCGCGTCCACACCCCGTTTAATTTCACCTCTGAAGATGGCACCAGCCAGCGCTTTGAGGCTGGCGAGCATACCGTTGATGACAAGGTTGCCGATCACTGGTTTGTCACCGCGCACTCTGATGTGACCGGCAAGGCAAAAGCCAGCGCTGACATGAAAGAGTTTCAGGCACAAATCGACAGCCTGACCGCGCAGCTGGAAGAGAAAACCAAAGCGCACGGCGATCTGCAGCAGTCGGTAGCGGAGAAGGACCAGACCATCGCCGACCTGACCGCGCAGCTGGCAGCCCTGCAGGCGCCCGTAACTGAACCGGTAACGGAAGGGAATGCTGATGGCAAGAAACCGAAATCTGCCGACAGTAAGTGATTTTCGCTGCGACTTCCCGCAGTTCAGTGACGACACCAAATACCCCGACGCAGTAATCGAGTTTCGCCTTAACCTCGCAGACATGCTGATTGACGGCTCCGCTATGGGGAACATGTTCCCTTATCTGGCAGAGCTGTTTGTCGCGCATTACATGGTGCTGAATGCCGCAGATACGGCGGCCGGCACGCTGGGTGGTGCTGGTGGTGCAACGAGCGGTGTGGTCGCGTCCAAGTCGGTAGATAAAGTCAGCGTGAGCTACGACAACAGCGCGACGCTCAACGCCGATGCTGGCTTCTGGAACTTCTCCCGCTACGGCGCGGAGTTCTGGCAGCTGCTGATGCTCTTCGGGTATGGCGGTATTCAGCTATGAAATCAGGCCTGACCATTCGCGACGACACGGCGCAAAGCATTCTGGACGCCCTTAAAACCCTCGCTAACAAGGATGTTCTGGTGGGCATCCCGGAGTCGAAAGACGAGCGCGATGATGGCGACATCGGGAATGCGGCGATCGGCTACATCAACGAGAACGGGTCGCCGGCGCAGAACATTCCGCCGCGGCCCCATCTCAAGCCCGGCGTGAAGTCGGTCGAGCAGGATTTCATGCCTCACCTGAAGGCGGCCGCGCAGAAGGCGCTGGAAGGTAATGCGGAAGGGGCAGTGACGTCCCTCGACCGCGCCGGAACGGTGGCAGCTAACGGTGTGAAGAGATTCATCACTGCAAGTGGCTTCACTCCTCTCGCCGAATCTACCTTGGCTGATCGAGCGCGGCGAGGGCGCGTCGGAGCAGCCAAAGAGCTGGCGAGCCGGGCTGCCGGATACGCCCCGAACAATGCCAATGCAAAGCCGCTCATCGACACCGGCGAATACCGCCGCTCAATCACGCACGTTGTGAGGGATAAAGATGCCGACACTTGATGTAACTGACGTTCTGCTGTCGCCTGAATTTCTCGATACGACGCTCGTGGTAAAGCGCAATGAGCAGACGGTCGATGATGATGGCTTTGCCAGAAACACCACCACAGAGACATCGTTTGGCGGCGTGGTGACGGTCGACCGTTCACTGGAAGCCCGGCGCATGCAGGCCGGTCAGGTGATTAATGGCGCAATCCTGATTATCACCACCTACCGGCTGAGCAGCGGCAACACCGGCATTGATGCCGACATCGTGACTTATCGCGGCCGCGACTATCGCGTGACCTTTGTCGATCCGTACACGGCTTACGGCGCCGGTTTCGTCCAGGCGCACTGTGAGCTGCAGCCGTTTGATGGAGGCCCGCGTGAGTAACAGCAGCACATCAGCCGGATATCTGACGCCCGTCAGCGCGCCGCAGGCATATGACGAAACGCTGGAGCGTGAACTCAGCCAGTGGGTGCGGGCATTATCGGGCCTGCCGGCTGGGATGGTTCGCCCGCGCTGGACAGCGACTCAGGCGGCAATACCTGCAGCGGACGTAGACTGGTGCGGGTTCGGCATTATCGGCTTCATTGCTGACGATGGTCCCGCATTTGTGCGGCAGACCGATGACAGTAATCAGCTGTGGCGGCATGAGGTGATCGAAACGCTCGCCTCGTTTTACGGTCCGCAAAGCCAGTCAATCGCCACTCTGTTCCGTGACGGGCTGACGGTTGAGCAGAACAACGAAACCCTGAAAACAAACGAGCTGTCGCTCGCTGATTACAGTGAACTGACCGCTTTCCCCGAGCTCATCAATAACCAGTGGGTGCGCCGGTACGACATCACCGTGCGCCTGCGCCGCAAAGTTATCCGCGATTACGGCATCAAATCTCTGGTCAGCGCGCCAGTATCATTCTTTGGAGATTAATCTATGGCACAGGGCTTACCTGTATCCAACGTTGTAAACGTTGATGTGATCATGTCGCCCACTGCGGCGACGGGTCGTAATTTCGGTTCACTGCTCATTCTCGGCACATCCACGGTTATCCCTGTGTCAGAGCGCATCCGTCTGTATACCGGCTCGGAAGAGATCGGTGCAGACTTTGGCGAGGACAGCCCGGAATATGCTGCCGCACTGGTGTACTTTTCGCAGTCTCCGCAGCCGACACAAGTTTATGTGGGGCGCTGGGCTAAAACCCTGGCGACGGCTGAATCCGGCAGCGTTGAGACGCTGGCGCAGGCTATCACCGCCGTGCTGCAGTTCACCAACTGGTATGGTCTGGGCATTGCCGACGACGAAGACCTCACCGCAGCGGAAATCACCGCGACCGCCGCCGCTATTCAGGCATCAAGCCTCAGCCGCGTGTTTGCCGTAACGTCCGACGATTCCGGCATTATCGACTCAGCCTCGACCACTGACATCGCCTCAACGCTCAAAGCCGCTGGCTACGGCCGCACTTTTGTTCAGTATTCGACGAAGAGCAAATATGAAGCATTGTCAGCATTTGGCCGCGCGTTTACCGTCAACTTCACCGGCAACAACACCACGATCACGCTGAAGTTCAAAACCGAGCCGGGCGTGACGTATGAAACCCTGACCAGCTCTCAGGCAGCAGCAGTCGACGCGAAAAACGCGAACGTTTACGTTTACTACGCGAACGACACGGCAATTCTGCAACAAGGAGTGATGTCCAATGGCGATTTCTTCGATGAGCGCCACGGCCTGGACTGGCTGCAGAACTACGTGCAAACCGATCTCTTTAACGCGCTGTATACCTCAACAACCAAAATTCCGCAGACAGAAGCTGGTATTACCCGCTTGCTGACTGTAGTGGAGAAGTCCCTGGATCAGGCCGTATCGAATGGTCTGGTTGCCGCGGGCGTATGGAATGGCGGCGACATCGGGCAGATCACCGCGGGTGACACGCTGACGAAAGGCTATTACGTCTATGCGCAGCCGCTTTCCTCTCAGGCGCAGGCCGACCGAGAAGCTCGTAAAGCACCGCTGATTCAGGCTGCCATCAAGCTGGCCGGCGCGGTTCATTACGCTGATGTTCAGATTAACGTTGTCCGCTAAGGGGATATAAATGTCAACTTATAGCTTTATTGATGTCTCCGCCTCCCTGACCGGGCCAACGGGCGTTATCGATCTGGGTTACGGCTCAGCCAACTCGGACGAAGGCATTACCGTCACCATGACCGAGGCCAAAAACACCATGACAACCGGTGCCGATGGCGAGGTGATGCACAGCCTGCACGCGGGTAAATCGGGAACTATCACCGTGAACCTGCTCAAGACCTCACCGCAAAACAAAAAGCTCTCGCTGATGTATAACGCGCAGAGCCTGTCTTCGTCCCTGTGGGGTAACAACGTGATCGTCATGCGCAATAAGGCGTCTGGTGACATCGTTACCGCGCGCGCAGTGGCATTCCAGCGCCAGCCAGACTGGAACAACCCGAAAGTAGCCGGGACCGTCGCATGGGTATTTGATTGCGGCAAAATCGACGAAGTTCTAGGGGAGTATTAATTCATGGAATTTGAAATCAAGGGCGTCCAGTACCGCACCGCGAAGCTCAGCGTCTTCGACCAGCTGAAAGTTTCTCGCAAGCTGCTCCCGGTTCTTGCCGGGGTGCTGGCCGATTTTCAGGGCATCAAGGCAGCATCTCAGGGCGGCGATATGTATAAGGCGATGGAAACTGCCTTGCCGAAAATCGCCGATGCACTGGCGGGCATGTCTGAAGAAGACACGAACGCCATCATCTTCCCCTGCCTGTCAGTGGTTTCCCGCCAGAACGGAAAAACCTGGGCGCCGGTCATGTCGCAAGAGCAACTGATGTTTGATGACATCGATCTGATGAGCATGCTGCAGATGGTTGGTCGGGTGGTAGGCGACAGCCTGGGAAATTTTTTGCCCGTACTCCCCGCCAGCGAGACTGCGCCCCAGTAAGCGGTCTGACGCTGGAATCACTTCCTGATGGCGAAGATTTTCTGATGCGCCCGGTTGATGCCGGGTACATCAGCTATTCAGCCCTGAAGGATGGCTCGGTAGACCTGGCAGACATTGCACGAATGAATGACTGGCTCGACCTGAAGGCAGACAACAATAACCGCATAGAGCGCTGGAGAGAGGCAAATGAACGCTGAGACTATCAAGGATTTTCTGGTAAGCCTCGGCTTTCAGGTTGATGACGCTGGAGCGCGCAAGTTTGATGCAGTAGTGGCCGGTACTACGTTAAAAGTAGTGAAACTCGGTACTGCCACTGAGGCTGCCGCGCTGTCAGTTTTGGCCTATACCACCAAAATCGCCAGCGGCCTCGACCAGCTTTACTGGGCATCTCAGCGCACAGGCGCAACGGTCGCGGGCATTCAGGCGATCGGCTATGCCGCAGCTCAGGCCGGGTCGAGTGCAGAAGCTGCGCGCGGTTCGCTGGAAAGCCTTTCACGCTTCATGCGTAACAACCCCGGCGCCGAAGGCTTCCTGAATCGCCTTGGTGTACAGACGCGTGACGCCAGCGGCAACATGCGTGATATGGCGTCCATCTTCACAGGCGTCGGCCAGCAGCTGAATAAAATGCCTTACTACCGCGCAAATCAGTATGCGCAGATGCTGGGCATAGATGAAAACACGCTGATGGCAATGCGCCGCGGGATGGGCCAGTTTGGCGCGCAGTATACGCAAATGGCGAAAGCTATCGGTTTTAATGCTGACCAGGCTGCCGCCAGCGCTAACCGCTTCATGACGTCTCTGCGTGCGTTCGGCCAGATGGCCGGGATGGCACGCGACAAGATCGGCTCTAACCTGGCGGAGGGGTTGTCAGGTTCTATCGATACCCTGCGCAAGCAAATCGTCGACAACTTCCCGAAGATTGAGCAGACGATTACCAGCGGCGTTAAAGGCATTCTGTGGCTTGCTGAGGTAATCGGGCGTGTCGTGTATCGGCTGATTCAGGCTGGCGGCGACATCATGCAGTGGTGGTCATCGCTGGATAAGTCAACGCAGCGCCTTATTGAGGTGTTCGGCACGCTCGTTATTGCCTGGCGCATCCTGAACGGTGCGTTCGTGATGTCGCCGATAGGGATGATAACCGCCCTTGGCCTTGCCATTCTGGCGCTCTACGACGATTACAAAACGTGGAAGGAAGGCGGCCAGTCACTCATCGACTGGAAAAAGTGGGAGCCGCAGATTAAGGGCGCCATTAAAGGCGTCGACGATCTGAAAGATGCCGTTATGCGCCTGCTCGGTATCGACCCGCAGACATGGACAGCCAAATGGGACATGAGCAACCTCATGGAGAACCTTGGCGAGCTGTCCAAAATGCTGGACGGGATAGCGCGCCTGCTCAACGCCATTAAAGACGGACGATGGAAAGATGCCTACGCGATCGGGCGCGAGCTGATAAATCAGGGGCAGGGTAACCCCGATGCATTGCCTGCCGTCTCCGCCAGCGCGGACAGTGCCGCAGACTATATCAAGGGAAAAACCGGATTCGACCCACGCAGTATCGGGGCAGCCATGAAAAGATGGTTCGGTGATAGCTCTGTCCAGCCGATGGCAGCGGAAGACCCTGGACCAGAGCGCATCTATCTGGTAGATGGCCCGGTTGAACAATACGGGCAGTCTTTCAGGCGGCCTCAGGCAAGCAAGCAAGGTAGTGAACTGCTGGGGTGGCTGCAACCGATGTTCGGTAAACTCGAGCAGCTATATCAGCTTCCTGTGGGATTACTGAAAAGCGTTGCTATCACCGAGTCTGCAGGCAACCCCAATGCGATGTCTGGCGCCGGCGCGCAAGGGCTGTTTCAGCTGATGCCCGGCACGGCTAAGGATTTGGGGCTGCGCGGTAACGAAGCATTTGACCCGGTTAAGTCCGCCCAGGCTGCAGCGAAATATCTCGCCCAGCTCTTAAAGGCCAATAACGGCGACCTTCCTAAAGCGCTCGCGTCTTATAACTGGGGTATCGGTAACGTGCAGAAGCATGGCATGGCGCTAATGCCGGAAGAAACCCGGAATTATATTCCGCGCGTTCTCAGCAATATGCCTGCCAGCGGCGCGCAGATCAGCCAGGAAACTAATATCCATATCCACGGAGTTAACGACCCGAGCAGGGCCGCCAGCGAAGTCGCCGACAAGCAGATGGCGGTGAACTCACGCTTTTCACAAGCACTTGGAACGGGGCCGCGCTGATGGACATTCTTTCTACGCTGTTTTCACAACAGAGCCGAAAAATCGGTTTGATAGTGCCGGACGTGGTGATCACCGAAAAGCACAGCGACACGCTGGAAATCACAGAGCATCCCGTTGAAAAGGATGCGTCTGTTGCCGACCACGCCTTTAAAAGGCCGCCCGAGTTGGTGATGGAGATAGGGTTTTCTGGCGGCGGTTCGTTGCTGGACCTCCTCGATACTTCCTCGATTGGGCTCAGCCTTGGCCTTAGCCCGAAAGAGGTGTATCAGCAGCTGATCGACCTGCAGGAAAGCCGCGTGCCGTTTGACGTGGTAACCGGCAAGCGCCTCTACACCAACATGCTGATCCGCGGGCTGGATGTAACGACTGACCGTACATCGGAAAACGTGCTGATGGCGACGCTGACGTTGCGCGGGGTGATCATCTCTTCAACGCAGACGATATCTGTAGCGGATAAGGCCGACATGTCGCAGGGCGTGAGCACTTCAGCAGTGCAAAACTCCGGCGTTAAGTCGACGAAGCCCACTGCCAGCCAGTCGATTTTATCGAAGCTTTCCGACTTGTTTTAAGGAGACACGATGCAGGCCAGTGAAATCCCCCTGTCACCTGATAACCAACAGTTCGCCGTGGCGATAAACGGGGTTAATTACTCAATAAGAACGCTATGGCGTGACGCCGCGGGCTGGGTGATGGATTTACTCGACAGCAGCGGCGCAGGCATTGTGACCGGCATTCCTCTGGTTAGGGGAGCCAACCTGCTGGCGTCGTTTTCTTATCTTGAACTCGGCTTCGGGCTCGTGGTGCTTTGCGATGATCCGACGCAGGACTACCCCACTAAAACCGACCTAGGCATCAGCAGCCACCTCTGGGCTGTAAGGGAGTAAACATGTCACAGAACTGGATGCGCCACTTCGAGCTGCAAATCCTGTCAGAAAGTGGTGAAGGCATTAGCCTGAGTGACTTCAAGGTGACGTTCCGCATTGAGTGGACAGATACCCGCTGGCCGCGCGTTGCGATGGTGAAGATTTATAACCTCTCCAAAGACACCTGCAGCCGTATTCTGGGCAAAGAGTTTGCGAAGATTAAAATCATTGCAGGCTATGACGGTGTGCCGGCGGCTGTAGACAGTAGCCAGGTCGGCGTAGCAACGGAAATTGACCCGTCACAAGTCGGCCAGACAAATGGTACGAACTTCGGGGAAATTTTCAGCGGAGAAATTCGCTTTACTGTCACCGGCCGCGACAACCCGACCGATACATGGGTACTGATTCAGGCGATCGACGGGCATCAGGCTTTCATGAACGCCAGCGTTACCACAACGCTGGCAGCCGGATATACGGCTGCAGATGTTCACTCTGCTGCCATGGATAGCTTTAGCCCGTATGGCGTGACGAAAGGCATCACCGGCGATGTGCCTGTTACCGTCTTTCCCCGCGGGCGAGTGCTTTACCAGTCAACGCGCGATGTGATGGATAACGTTGCGGCGCAGTGCGGCGCCACCTGGCAACTGGTTGATGGTCAGGCTCAGATGGTGCCGAACAATAAATACCTTCAGGAAGCTATCGTATTGAACAGCGATACAGGGCTCATCGGCATGCCTCAGCAGACGATGGGGGCAGGCGTTAACGTGCGCTGCCTGATAAACCCGAATATTCGGCTCAATGGTCTGGTACAGATTGATCAGGCTTCAGTGTATCGCGCCAGCCTGTCAGCCGACGAGGTGAAGGCATTGCCTGGCCGCGCCAGAGAAGAAAATGTGAATGGCAACCTGTCGGTAAACGGCACACTGCAACAACCTGCAAGTATTGCGGCAGATGGCTTATATATCGTCAAGTCCATCGATTATAATGGCGACACCCGCGGGCAGCCTTGGTATATGGATATGATGTGTTTCGCTCGCGGGTCAAAGGATTTGCTGAGTTCTTCCGCACAAAGCAGGGTGGTGTAATGAAAAAAACCTCTGTTCTAATATCGCTGGCTTTATTGTCGTCTCCCTGCTTTGCTGTGACAACGTGCGGACCATTTTCGCTCGAAGCTGGCCCTGATGACGGGCTTTTTCGCATCAACAAAGTTAAGCCGGAAAGCCAGAAAGTGACCTTTCTGAATCGTCAGAGTGATTACGACAACATTCAGGTTCAGTGGATGCTACAACGTGCCGATACGCCAGGTTGGCTTGGTATGGACTACATTAAGCGAAATGGGAAAGCTATCCTCAACGTCGAAGCAGTCCGCACGAACATGGACGAACCGCGCCAGTTCTGGACGTATGATTGCCAGCGAGTGAAGTAAGGCTAAAGCTCTTTTAGCTTTGACTGACACTATAGTCATACTGTAACTTTGCGCAGCAGTTTTGCAATTCCACAACGTCATGGCGATTAAATGATTCCAGCTCAACTTAAAGGGTTACAAGAAGTAGCCAGTGAACTTACGCTTCATATTGAAAGCGGGGTTCAGCTTGATCCTTTTACTTTGAAGAACAAAGTGGCTTTTGCTGAGCGCTTAGAAAGCGATGCTATGAGGCTCATGTTCCTTGGACTGGCTTACGGCGCAGCTAAACAAAATGACAAAGCCATCAGATTTTTTAAGGCCGGAGCTGAGTGTGGTGACGATAGGGTTGTAATCAATTTCCTTACCTATCTCAGTCATACAGGTCAGTATGACCTTTATCGTGAAGAGAGTCTAAGATTGGCTCGGCGTTATGAAAATAATCCACGTATCCTGATCCTTGCACGCAATGCCAGCTATGCTGATGGTGATGGGGAGCTATCTATGTACTTTGCCCGCAGGTTAATGTCGATGTTACCTGATGGCCCAGATAAAGATGCTGCGCAGGAGGACGTTGAAATGAAAAACGCTCAACTCGCTAAATTCATTGAAGCAACTGATTTAGATACTTCACAGATTTCTGAGTTAACCCGGATGGTTGCTAACCTGACCAAAAAGTATGGTGTTATCGCAGTATCGCATGATTACTACACCAGCCCCGATGGAAGTGCAGCGGTAATCTGCGATGTTTTTTGCGAGGATACAGATGTCCTTTCTGATATGGACATAGATATTGCCACAGAGCTTGCCATGTCTGAATTTTTTGTAGACAAAAATGTTACCGCTTGGTACAGGGGCAAGAAGCGTGAAGAGGTACCATACACAGTATGAGTATACAGGGAAAAGATATCTTTACGGTCGCACAAAGCTGCCTCAATAACTCTGACGAGCACTTTTCACGCAGTGCAATATCTCGTGCATATTACGCCCTTTACCATGAAACATGCGCGATTTTAAAGCATTGTCCACCGACTACGCATGACGGTGTGGTTCAATACTTGCTGACAGGGACTCGCAGAAAAGCTGAGCCATACGAGCTTATGGATTTAATTTGTATTGGTGCTGTTTTGAAGCAACAAAAGGAAAAGCGTAAAGCTGCGGATTACTCGTTGGATACAGACATTACGAGTGCGGAAGCTAACAGTTCTGTTGAGGCTGTAAGAAAAATACTTATAAAGATCAATGCAATAAAAAAATAAATCTTTCCCCGTATTATGACCCGCTTCGGCGGGTTTTTTATTGCCTGGAGTAAATATGTCCGTCAATCCTCAGTCGCTGGCAGGCGGCGAACAGCAGGCAATGAAGGTGCTGTCTGACACCATCTTCTCCATGCTGCGCGTCTCTATGCCTGGAATCATCCAGTCGTTCGACCCTATAGCATGTACCTGCACTGTTCAGCCGGCCATATCAGGTGAGGTTGCTGATGAGGCAGGTCAGTTTAAATCGTCACCGCTACCGTTGCTCGTCGACGTGCCGGTGGTGTTCCCGCGCGGTGGCGGCTGCACCATTACCTTTCCTGTGAAAGTTGGCGACGAGTGCCTGGTGGTGTTTTCCGATCGCTGCATCGACTTCTGGTGGCAGAACGGCGGCGTGCAGGAGCCGGTCGACCCTCGGCAGCATGATTTGTCCGACGCCTTCGCGTTTATCGGTCCTCAGTCGCAGGCGGAAGTGATAGGCAATATCAGCACCTCGACGCTTCAGATGCGCACCGATGACGGCGCGGCTTATATCGAGCTCGACCCAAACAGCCACGCGGTAAATATTGTGGCGCCGGGCGGACTGAACGTGACAACTCCTCTGGCTAAGTTTAGCGCGGCTGTAACCATCAACGGGTTGCTGACGTGGATGGGCGGCATGGTTGGCAGCCTGGCAACCGGAACCGCGGCGAAAATTACGGGCGCCATCGAGTTTATCGGAAGCCTGAAGTCCAACGGCAAAGATATCAGTGACCAGCACACCCATAATGGCGTGCAGTCTGGCACTGGCAATTCTGGCAAGGTGAACTGATGCGATACAGACGCGAAGATGAAGATGGTGATTACACCTTCGGGCTAGGCGATGACACCTGGCTAATTAACTCACCAGAAACGGTGGCGCAGGCGGTGAAAACTCGCTTCCTGCTTTGGTACGGGCAGTGGTTCCTCGACACGACAGAGGGCACGCCGTGGATTCAGTCTGTGCTGGGCAAACAGAAGCCGGAAACGTACAACCTCGCCATTCGCCAGCGCATCCTTGAGACGCGAGGCGTTAACTCTATCAGGTCGTTCGATACGACGCTGAATACCTCATCCCGCCGCGTAGTGTTTACCGCGACGATCGACACTATCTACGGAACGACGACAGTCACAAGCGAGGCGTAATGGCTCTTAATTTAGACACGCTGGGGCTCTCCGCTACGGTGACCGCCTCAGGGATAAGTGCGCCTGATTACCAGACAATCCTGAGCACTATCACCGAATATTTCCAGCAGATTTACGGCACTGACGCCTATCTCGAGCCTGACAGTAAAGACGGGCAGATGGTCGCGCTTGTGGCACTGGCTATACATGATGCCAATAATACTGCAATTCAGGTTTATAACTCTTTTTCGCCGTCATCAGGCATGACTGACGCCCTCACGCGTAACGTAAAAATCAACGGCATCGCGCGTAAGGCCGCCACTAACTCCACGGTTGACGTGACGCTGACCGGCACGGCAGGCACGACGATCACCAATGGCTCGGTGAAAGACGCCAACGGCGTCATCTGGAACCTGCCGGCCAGCGTGACTATTGACGTAAGCGGGGCGGTGACGGTAACGGCTACCTGCGCTAATTCCGGTGCCGTTGCAGCTGTTGCCGGCAGCATCACCAAAATCAACACGCCGACGCGTGGATGGACTGCGGTCTCGAATGCCAGCGCGGCTACTGTGGGCTCCGCAGCGGAAACCGATGCTCAGCTTCGTGTGCGACAGGCTCAGAGCGTAGCTATTCCTGCGCTGACGCCGTTTGATGCTGTCGACGGCGCGATTGCCAACGTAACAGGCGTAACTCGCCACAAGCTTTACGAGAACGATACTGGAGCAGTGAACAGTGATGGCATACCAGCACACTCAATCGCGGCAATAGTGGACGGTGGAGACGCTACGGATATCGCACAGACTATCCGTGGCAAAAAGGGCCAGGGCGTTGCCACTTACGGCTCTACGACCGTCACTGTGCCGGATAAATACGATAATCCGCACGCAATCAGCTTCTCACGATCAACTGATGTTCCGATATATGTCGCCATAACTCTGAAGGTCTTCACCGGTTACACCACTCAGATCGGCGAGCAGATTAAACAGGCGATTGCCGATTACATCAACAGCCTGACAATTGGCGATGACGTCCTGTTAAGCCGCATCTATTCACCGGCAAACCTCGGTGTCGTGAGCGGCGGCAACGCGAAATACTACGACATCAACGCCCTGACAATTGGCAAGTCGACCGGCTCGCAGGCGGCAGCAAATATCGTCATAGCCTTCAACGAATCAGCATCCTGCAGTACAGCAAATATCGCTCTCACGGTGACGTCATGAGCAAATACACCGACCTGATTACTAACTATCACAGGGGAAAGCCTCTGTTTGTCGATCACGTCGACCTGTCAACGCGCCCACTAACTGATACTTCCACAGCTCTGCAGAATCTGCTCACTGCCTTCGATATAGACAGCGCGATAGGCGTGCAGCTTGATGTTCTGGGTGAGTGGATTGGGCGAACGCGAATCGTCAGCCAGCCAATCAGCGGCGTCTACTTCTCGTTTGATACCGATGGGGTTGGCTGGGATCAGGGTGTATGGCAAGGACCGTATGACCCGGACGCTGGCTTCACCAGCCTGAGTGATGACACTTATCGTATTGTCCTGAAGGCGAAGATAGCCATCAACAGCTGGGACGGGCAAAACGACTCGCTGCCGGCGATTCTAGAAACCGCGCTTGATGGTTCAGGCCTGAGAATGCAAATCGTCGACAACCAGGACATGACCATCTCAGTCTGGGTATTCCCGGAAGAGGACATCAGCCAGGTTTCACTCGAGCTTCTGGCTGCTATCAAACAAGGCTACCTGACAGTTAAAGCTGCCGGAGTATGGGCTGGGGACGTTCAAACGCCTTCTATTTTAACACCATCAGTTGGGTCGAAATTCTTCGGCTTCGATATGGACAATGAATATATTGCCGGATTTGATGACGGCGCATGGGGAGTGACACTTTAATGGCTACAAACAACTTTAAGGCGTTTGCAAACACTAATAGCGCAAACGTAACCAGCCAAGCTGACTATGAGGCACTGGCTGCATTACTTAGCGGGTTTCAAAGTGGCAAAGCGTCTTCCGCACAAATCAACAAGGTCCTTCGTCAGTCTTCGGCAATGGCCTATGTTTTAGCTCAATTCATTTCAGACTCAGCGAATGTGGACGTTCTTGATAATGGTAATGTAGCCGCGATACTGGCAAATCTAAAAGCAAGCATGACAGCTTTGACTCCCGGTAGGCTTTTAGGAAAGAAAATATTAACAAGCTCAGGATTTTACACACCAACAATCGGAACCAAATCGATAATTGTTGAAGCGATTGGAGGGGGCGGTGCTGGTGGCGGTAGTGCTGCTACAACTTCAGGGCAGCAAGCTTCAGGAAGCGGCGGTGGTTCTGGTGCATATGTTATGGCAACCTTTACGACTGGCTTTGCAGGTGCAAACTACATCATCGGTAGTGGCGGGACTGGTACGACCGCAAATAACGGTGGCAATGGATCAGCGACTACCTTTCTGACAATAAACGCAGGTGGAGGAAGTGGTGGGCCTGTGGGGGCGGCATCTGTCTCATCTGTAATCTCGGGCTCGTTTGGAGGAACTGCATCAGGTGGAGACATCAATGCAGCAGGCCCTAATGGTAACAGCGGGATTGTCTATACATCAGCAGTATCGGTAGGTGGTTTCGGAGGCTCCAGTAAAATTTATCCAGGGAATGGAGGTGCGGCCAGGGCATCTGCAGGGGACGGGTTCCCTGCTACTGGCTATGGCTGTGGCGGTGGCGGAGCCAACTCAGGATCATCTGGAACGACGCGAGCAGGTGGAAACGGGACTCAAGGCTTAATCATAATTTGGGAGTACGCATAATGCCAGAAACATACGCTTTAATTCAGGATGGTAAAGTTATCAGTTGCATTGTATGGGATGGACCTGAGGTTACACCCATGGAATTTGAAAAGGGTGTAACTTTCGCGGCTGTTCCTGATAAGGAAGGTAATCAGCCTTCCACAGGATGGGGATTTAACGGAAAATCATTTGTTGCCCCGCCCCTTACTGACGAACAATTAAATGAGCAAAAAGAGCTTAAGATTGCCAATAACATTGCAATGAAATCGAGCCTTATTGCGTTGGCTACAGAGGCGATTGCGCCGCTTCAAGATGCTGTAGACCTGGATGATGCAAATGACCAAGAAACAGCATCCCTGAAGGAATGGAAACAGTATCGGGTTGCTGTAAACAGAATAGATGCAAACACAAGTGAAGATATCTTATGGCCCGCTATGCCTTAAAAGCCCCGTCAGGGGCTATTTAACTAGATCCCTCCAATCAACGGGATTGCAGCGCTAATGATTTGTTGCGGGGTTAAATCCCTGACAGCGTACGTTGGGGAAACTATATAGTTTGCATTTCCATAATTCGCTCCAAACACAATTCTTATTGAAAAATTATCCCACATTTCTTGGTTGTATATAAATAGCCCTTGCTTGTCAAAAAAGTTTGATATGTGAGCGAACGAGGTATCAACAGAAACGATAAAATGGGCCATGCCAACAACAGACATTGCAGTAAATATACTCACATCAGGAAGTTTGTGAACCTTACTTGAACTAAGCTCTAGCCCGCTAAGTTGATCCCTAGAGCCCATAATGACAACATCTAATCCACTCGCCTTAGATAATTCTTCTGCAATCTCAACCGTTTTATCGTCAGGCAAACTTCGATTAAAGTTACTGGCAAATGGGCATAAGCATAATATCCCGTTGTTTATTGAGTCAACGAAAATTCTGGCTTTTTGTTTGTCATCTTTGGGGATTTCTATGCTGTATTTGAGACAGGTTTCATTGATCTTGAGCTTTTTAAGAAGTATGTTGCCCCTATCTGTAAGGTGCTTATCAGTACACGAATATTCTACAGTTTCATCGAAGCACGCTCGGCTAATTCCGTTTCCGTTGAAGCAAGTTGAGAAGTTGGGGTTGATGGCAAAAAGGGAGCGCAATCTTTGGGGTGTTCTCAAGTTATCGCCGTACAGATCGATTGCAAGATAAACTCTATCTTTGATTAAACTAGAAATAGACTTTCTGTTCAAGGAATCCGAATATGGTACAACCCATTCAATGAAGCTTTGATTAGAAAGAAAGTTTACATATGAAGGGTTGCAAATTAAACCAATTCTATATCCCGAATTCTTGAGTGTATTAAAAAGCCCTGAGAATATGATGTAGTCACCCAATCCTTTAGTAGGCAATATGAAAAAAATGATATTATTTCTTTTTCTTTCCGGGATTAACTTCCTTACTCTCTTGGCTGAAGCCATCCATATTATGCGTAGAAACAAGCTTAAGCCATTATGCTCTATAAAACTTCTTGCTACTTTAGCCTTTTTTGATAAATACATCATTTCTTCCAGTGTGTTTTCGTTATTTCGATGTTTTGGGTCAAATCGTTTGTTAATGGCAGTAAAATCATAGTGAAAACGAGTCATTAACATGACGCCAATAGATTCTTTAGAATTGTAATATTTCTAAAGGCATTGTACAAAGCACGAGTGATCATGAATTTTTCATTTACCAGTAAATCTATGAAAAAGACTCGGCGACGGGGCAGAGGTATACCGCGCCGATCTGAGCAGGCTACGGGGTGGGGTGAATAAAGCTTAACCATCCGCGCCTTGCTTATCCAGATCTAACCCCGTGCCAGTCCCAGCTTTACAAAAATCCGAACCGCAGCGGCTTGCCAAAATCCAACCCCAACATTACTGTGTTTATATACAGTAATTTTTTAGGGCAACCTTATGCCACGCGATTATGAAATAACCACAGCCTTTAAAGATGCGATCAAACTGGACGCTAAAAATCGGCGGTTAGTGACAACCAACGACTTCCGATTAGCGCTCGAAAAGTACAACCATCACTGGCCGCTGGAAGAGTGCAACCGCTGGATTAAGCGATATCAGACCTTCTTCTTCGAGCTCGTCACGGACGGAGAAGAGAACAAGACGTGGGCGCTGCGCAACATGGGGTATGTGAGATGAGCGCGCCATATACAGAAGAGAGCTTCGAGCTTCCATTTTCAAGCGCGTTCCGCATCGAAACGCCTGAAGGTTTTGTCATCGTCGACCGCGGCGTAAAGATGAAGCCAGGCGACGAGGTGGCGTTCCAGTACGACGGCTATCCGATGGTAGGCAAACTGTTCGTTTCCGGACTTATCACGCAGGATGGCGAAACGATAGACGGGGAAGGGCCGGAGGGAATCATAGTGCTGGGTAAAGTCACCACGACCATTCTGGACGATGACAACGAGTTCCGCCCGACCATCTGAAAACTGCTATCAACGCTTCGTAATCGCAAAGGTGTGCCGCGCGACCTTTGCGCTCAATTCCGCACTAACGGTATAATGGTTTTATCCACTCTCGGGAGTCAGCTAGACTCTTCCCAACCATCCTCGCTTTATCATGCAACGGTTCAGGCAACAAAACATAAACCGGATAAGTAGCAGGATAATATTTCAATGCATAAAAACAAAAATAAAGATACTACAAAGGCTTGCAATGAAAATCCGCTTTCTGTCAGCCAATGAGCATAAGCTGACCGAGGTACGAAAAATCCTCGAACCGGTAGGCGTCGACGTTCTGCCTATCGCCCGCCGTATCGATGAAATCCAGACGGAAAACGAAATTGCGCTGGTGCGTGACAAACTCACTAAGGCCTTTTCCATTATCGGCCGTCCGCTCTTTGTCGAGCATACCGGCCTCTACCTTGATGGGCTGAATGGCCTGCCGGCCGGGCTGACGCGCATCTTCTGGAACCGGCTAGAGGCGGAGCGTTTCGCCAAGCTGGTGCAGGGACTCGACAGCCAGGCGGTCACGGCGAAAACCGTGCTGGGCTACTGCGACGGACGCAAAATGTACCAGTTTCACGGCGAAGTTCGTGGCACCATCACCGCCCAGCCCGTCGGACCGCGCGAATTTCAGTGGGACTGCGTCTTTATTCCGGAAGGCCATAGCCAGACCTTCGCCGAGATGGGCGAGCTGAAAAATGAGATCTCTATGCGAAAGCTGGCGCTCGACCGCTTCGCCGAATTCCTGAAAATCGCCCGAGGAGTGGCATGAAACCTGAACTAAAACGCGCCTACGACTCCGGCAAACTGATCCTGTTCGCCGGTGCGGGCATATCGCGCAATCTGGGGCTGCCGGAGTGGCATGAGCTGATAGCCCATCTGGCGAATGAGCTGGGCTACGATCCCAAAATATTCAACACCTACGGCACCCATCTTTCGCTGGCGGAGTATTACAAACAGAAGAAAGGTTCGCTTGGCCCGCTGCGCAGCTGGATGGATCGCGAGTGGCACCGGCCGGACATTGATGTCCGCTCCTCAGAAATTCATACCATGATTACCCAGGGCAACTTTAGCCGCATCTACACCACCAATTACGACCGCTGGCTGGAAGCAGCGCACGAGGCGCACGGCGTTCCCTACAGCAAAGTCGCCAACGCGGCGGACCTGGTGGCACTGACCGAAGACAAGCGGCATATCATCAAGCTGCACGGTGATTTCGACGACGATACCTCGATTGTGCTGGATGAGAGCAGCTACTTCGAACGTCTCTATTTCGATTCGCCGCTCGATATTAAACTGACCCACGACGTGATGGGCAATTCGGTGCTGTTCGTCGGCTACAGCATCAGCGATTTTAATATCCGCCTCTTGTTCTACCGCCTGACCAAAATGTGGGGCAGAACCGGTCTGGCGACCGCGCGGCCAAAGTCTTATCTCTTCACCAACCGTAACAATCCGGTGGCGCGCGAGGTGCTGGGGCAGTGGGGCATTGAAATGATCGTCTCGGAAGAGGACGATCCGCGCAAGGCGCTGGCAGACTTCCTTAACGAGCTGATTTCATAATGAATTATCGCTCTTCACCTGTTAAGACAATCGCCTTGAAAAAAGGATGCAATCCGGCCGCATGAGGGATATACTGTATATATTAACAGTATCGGAGAGGCAAAAATGGCTGTCGAAATTAAATACGTAGTCGTCAAGAAGGGTGAAGAGAAAATGACGTTTGCCAGCAAAAAAGAGGCGGATGCCTACGATAAGATGCTCGATATGGCGGAGGCCTTTACCGACTGGTTAGCGCAGCATCAGCCCGATATGGACGAGTCTCAGGCGGAAACCCTCGGCCTGCTGCTTGCAGAGCAGAAAGAGGCGATTCAGCATATTCTGCGCACCAGCAAGCTCCCGGATGCGTCTGACTCCGCTGATGCAGCGAAAAAGGCTCGCGCGGCAGAGCACGCTGATGAAAATGGCGAAGGCGACGTTGCGCAGACCAAAAAGGTGCGCGCCGTTAAAGCGGCTTAAGTTCCTGCATCACACTAAAACGCGCCGCAGTGCTTTTACCTGCGGCGCGTTTTTGTATGCGCGAAGCGTCTGTGGTCAGGCGAGTAGCCTTGTATGCGTCAGTGAGTGAAGAGAGAAAAGGTGCCGGAGTAGTAGCTTACCATCCATGCCACATAGACCAGCCACACCACCATACCCGCCGTTAATCCGAATTTACCCGTCATCAGCCTGCCTCCATTAAGTGTGCGGTTATCGAAACCGTTGACACAAATTGACAGAAGGTGGCGCGGGCTGGATTGTTTTGGATCAAAAAACCTGCATACAGCGATTAGCTGCTACATCGGCCTCGATCAAAAACCTTAGCGCAGGTCAGTGCGATCGCCACGCGTGGTGGGGTGAGAGACCACCAGAAACTCAACGTCGCTGTCGCTGTCGTTTCGCGCCTGATGTTTTGCCTCTGGAGGAACTTCCAGCCCCTGATGTGAGTTGAGCAGGTGACGCTCGCCCTCAAGCTCCATACAGAGGGTGCCGCGCAATACAAAAAAGAACTGACGACTCTGGGCGTGATAGTGACGAATTTCCTCGGTGCCAGCGGGCATCCGCTCGTGGATAATGCTGAGATCCTGCCGCTGCATCAGTATCCAGCCGTCGCACTGGTCGCCCCAGATATAGTGTTCGGCGTTCTCTTTCGACACCATAATGATCTTCCTTTCTCGTTCCGTGGAACCGATACCATAACGATTCTGAGCGGAAAAAAACATGCCTTTTCAATCATCTCGCTATGAATGCGCGCTTTTCATACGGCGGATAAAAGAAAACCCGCCGCCGGCGGGTTTTAGGGTGAGGTAGTACGGCAGAAATTACTGCGCCGGACGCTCTTTATTACGCGAGCGCAGCTTTTTCACCAGGCGGTGCGCCTCGGCCTCGGTGGCCACCGCAGGCGAGGAGCCGCGCAGCGGCTTACGCGCCGATTCATGCAGCGTCAGCACGGTCAGCAGACCAATCACGCCTGCGCCCATCAGATAGTAGGCGGGCATCATCAGGTTATGGGTTTTGTCCACCAGCCAGGCGGTAATCAGCGGTGTGGTGCCGCCGAACAGCGAGACGGACAGGTTAAAGCCGATGGCCAGCGCACTGTAGCGGATATCGGTAACGAACAGCGCCGGCAATGTGGCAGGCATCGAGCCGCTGAAGCAGGTATGCAGCGCGCCCAGCACGATCAGTCCGGCAAACACCAGCCACATATTGCCTGAGGCCACCAGCATCATGCAGGGGATAGCCAGCAGGATCAGGCCGATAGCGCCGCTGCCGATGACCGGACGGCGACCCAGGCGATCCGCCCAGTGACCCCAGAACAGCGTCAGCGGCATCATCACGAACATCACCACCATAATCAGCAGCAGGCTGCTCAGCTCGCCCATGCCGAGGACGCCGGTCAGGTAGCTCGGCATATAAGAGGTCAGCATGTAGTTGGAGACGTTAAACAGCAGCACCAGACCAATACATTTCAGCATCGGCTTGTGGTACTTCTTCAGCATCTGCATCACCGTCATTTTCGGTTTGCTATGCTCCAGCGCCTCCTGCTTCTCCATATGCTGCTGGAACGCCGGCGTCTCTTCCAGCTTCAGACGAACGTAGAGGCCGAACAGGCCGAGCGGCGCGGCGACGAAGAAGGGAACGCGCCAGCCCCAGTCGAGCATGGTCTGCTCCGGCAGCACCGAGGTCAGCGCCGTCACAAAGCCGGCGCCCAGCAGGTAGCCGCCCAGGGTGCCGAACTCAAGAAAGCTGCCCATAAAGCCGCGACGGTTATCGGTGGAATACTCGGCGATAAAGGTTGCCGCGCCGCCATACTCACCGCCGGTAGAGAAACCCTGCACCAGCCGTGCTACCAGCAGCAGTATCGGCGCAAGAATGCCGATGCTGGCGTAGGAGGGGATCAGGCCAATACAGAAGGTGCCGATCGACATCATGATCATGGTCATCGCCAGCACCTTCTGGCGGCCGATGCGATCCCCCAGCGGGCCGAATACCAGTCCGCCGATAGGGCGCACCAGGAAGGCGGCGGCGAAGGTGCCGAACGCCGCGATCAGCTGCGCGGTGTTACTGGCATTGGCGAAAAAGACTTTACCAATGGTCACGGCGAGATAGCTGTAGACGCCGAAGTCGAACCACTCCATCGCGTTGCCCAGCGCCGCTGCGCCGACCGCGCGCTTCAGCATATCGTTATCGACGATGGTGATATCGTCGACCGTCAGCTCTTTCTGCTTTTTCTGCCAGAAATGCTTTTTGCTTTTATCTGTGGGTTGATTCCCGGTGCTCATAATATCCTCATTAACCAATGAGGCTCTTATAGCTTTCGTCGCCGAACTGCCAACAAACTATGGGAAAGAAAGCTATAAGCAGCCTGTTAAAATAAATTACGGCAGCTTGTTTACAACAATTTACCTTACTATAAAAACGGCCTCGCTTTCAAATTAGCAGATTTTTAGACTGATATAGCCGAACAAACATGCAGTTGATGCCGTAATCACGGGTCAGCATGGTTTAAATCGCTTTGTCTCAGGAAGTTAGCCTGTAAAGAAACCGTAAAAAAAGAGCCGGGTAAGTTTAAAAACGCAAATAACCCTGTTTATTATGAGGTCTAGTCAGGGGGCGTATTTTCGTGAATCTGGCCTGAAAATAATCGACACCCTGTAAACCCAGTTTATAAGCCGATCGAAAATGTCATCAATCTGTCACCCCTTAAATCACGCGTTATTGCCGCCGCCAGCTAACATTCAGAGATAGTGTTGTTTTGCACGCGCCGCCCAAATCCGCGGCGTCTTTTCTGGAGGGGTTATGGCCCGATTTAGTGACAAACGTATCCTGATTACCGGCGGCACCAGCGGCATGGGGCTGGCGGGGGCGCAGCGCATTCAGGCAGAGGGCGGCCGCGTTGCGGTAACCGGGCGCAATGCCAGCCGACTGCAGTATGCCAACAGCGTGCTGCACGACAATGCGCTGCTGCTGCGCAACGACGCCTCGCTGGAGGCGGATATCGAGGCGCTGGGTGAAGCGGTGGAAAAGTGGGGCCGGCTGGATGGACTCTGGCTGAATGCTGGTTATGCCGAGCTGAGCGAACTGGAGTCGGTGACCGCAGAGTCGTTTAACGCCATGATGAACGCCAACGTGCGCGGCCCGATGCTTCAGCTCGCCAGGCTCTCTTCTTTGCTTAACCCTGGCGCATCGGTGGTGGTCACCTCCTCATCCTCGACCTATGAAGGCGCGGCAACGACCAGCCTCTATGCCGCCACCAAAGGGGCGATTATTGCCATGGCGCGCAGCTGGGCATCGGCGCTGGCGCCGCGTGGCATACGGGTGAATGTGGTGGTGCCGGGGCCGATCGAAACCCATTTCCGCGATTTTATGCCGGAGACGGCGCGTCAGCAGTTCGAGGATTTTATCGTCAGCCAGGTGCCGCTGAAGCGGGCCGGGAAGGCGGAAGAGGCGGCGGCGGTCGCGCTGTTTCTGCTCTCCAGCGACGCCTCTTTTGTGACGGGCAGCCAGTACGCGGTCGATGGCGGCCTGGTGCGCTACTGAAATCTGGGGCAGCCTGCGCTGCCCGTTAAGCGATTAACCCGGATAGATGCCGCGCTCTTTACGCGCCATCAGAATGCGTTCGCAGGCAACGATATAGGCCGCGGTACGCAGCGAACACGCTTTCTCTTTGGCTTTGTTCCAGACGTGTACCATCGCGTCGGTCATGATCTTATCCATGCGCGCGTTGATCTCATCTTCGCTCCAGAAGAAGCTCGCCATATCCTGGACCCATTCGAAGTAACTGACCGTTACGCCGCCTGCGTTACAGATAACGTCCGGCACTACGATGATGCCGCGTTCGGCCAGTACGTCGTCCGCTTCGGGATAGGTTGGGCCGTTGGCGCCCTCCAGCACCAGCTTACAGCTCAGCCTTTCCGCGCGCTCGCGGGTGATCTGTCCTTCCAGCGCCGCAGGGATAAAGATATCCATTTCGGTGCGCCAGAACGCCTCTTCATCGATCTTTTCCGCACCGGGGAAGCCGAGGATCTGCTTGTGCTCCTGCTGCCAGCGTGACAGCTCCGCCATATCGATGCCGTTGGCGTTGGCGAGGGTCGCACTGTGATCCTGGATCGCCACGATAAAGGCGCCTGCTTCACTGAAGAGACGCGCTGCTTCGCTGCCGACGTTGCCGAAGCCCTGCACCGCGACGCGCGCGCCCTCAACGGGAATGCCCGCGCGGCGCGCCACTTCGCGGCCGGTAATAAAGACGCCGCGTCCGGTCGCCTTCTCGCGTCCCAGCGAGCCGCCCAGGTGGACCGGCTTGCCGGTGACTACGCCGGTTACGGTGGTGCCGCTGTTCATGGAGTAGGTATCCATCATCCACGCCATCACCTTGCTGTTGGTGCCGACATCCGGCGCGGGAATATCTTTCTGCGGGCCGATAATGATGCCGATTTCGCTGGTGTAGCGGCGCGTCAGGCGCTCCAGTTCGCCTTCCGACAGCGCGAAGGGATCGCAGCGGATGCCGCCTTTGGCACCGCCATAGGGCAGATTGACCGCGGCGCACTTGATGGTCATCCAGGCGGAGAGCGCCATCACTTCGTTCAGATCGACATTGGGATGGTAGCGAACGCCGCCTTTACCCGGCCCGCGCGACAGGTTGTGCTGCACGCGATAGCCTTCGAAGTGGCGGATAGAGCCGTCGTCCATCTGAAGCGGGATATCGACAATCAGCGCGCGTTTTGGATGGCGCAGCGTATCGATCCAGCGTCCCAGCTCGCCCAGATAGGGCGCGACGCGGTCGATTTGCTGAAGGTAGGTGGACCAGGCAGATGTACTGTTTTCAGACGCGTAGGATAACTTTTCCATAAAGACCTTTCTTTTTTAAAGTCGTTTATTATGTGTTGCCGTGGATGGGGAGCGGATCAAACCGCACCCCGTTAATTTACCACTTACCGAAGAAAGATAATTTTTCTTCCGCGGCTGAAAACAGGCGTTTTGCTACATTTTGGTGCAGCGCAGTGCATAAATAATGTGGCTGGCCGCGCCGCACTGAATAAAGATGTGCTTATGTTGCATGCTTGTTGCATAAACAGGATTTTTTGTCACTTTTCAGTTCCTTGAGTTGTCTCATAAATTGAACAAATTACGCCCGCTGCGTATTGACTTGGCAGAGTAAATTCGCCGCATGAGCCAGATTAATAAGTGGATTACTTTTCGTAATGGCAGAAGGGCGAGGCTGAATTAAAGCGCCATCACTGCCTCTATTTCGATTTTGAGATCGGGCGAGAAAAGTGCGCTCACCTGCACTAAAGAACTGGCTGGCAAATGGTCGCCGTAATAATGAAACAGCACCTGGCGCAGGGCGTCGATATCCTCGAAAGAGGTGATAAATAGCGTGACTTTCAGTAAGGCGCTGAGCGTTTTATTTTCCGCCTCAGCGATCAGCTGGAACTGGTCAAATATCACCTTCGCCTGCTCCGCGACAGAGCCGGTTTGCGCGGCGCTGCCGTATGCGGTCAGGCCGGAAACATAAAGCGTATTCCCGTGCTTTACCGCATGAACATAGGGCGCCTTAACTTCGCCCAGCGCGGGATAATTAATTCTTTCGATAGCTGACATCTGTTTTCCTTTCATTCAGGGCAGGGGTAACGGCTATATCTGCCGGGCATCACCCGATCGCGTTGATAAAAGCAGCTAAATATGCACGGCTATTTTGCTGCCGCCTCGCCGCTATTGACCGGGCTAATCGCGTCATAAGAGATTGCCGCTGTGAATAAATCGCCTTATCGTTATATAATTTCAAATACAACGAAAGTGGTAAATTCAGGTTACGCTTTCCCGCCGTTAATATCACCTGCAGAACTGACTTAATAAAAATGAAATGTATGACCCGCGCGCTTTTTCAACCTCAGGCGCTTAGCCTGCTTATTTTCACCGCGCTACAGACCCAGGGCGCACAGCCAGCCAGCGATGAGACGCTAACGGTTTCCGCTGCGCCGCCATCGCTCTCCAGCCAGGAGGATGCCACGCAAAAAAGCGCTATGCTGGGCAATGCCGGCAGACTGGCGGTGCGCAACGCGCCTTTCTCTGTCCAGTCGCTCTCGCGTGAAATGATGAAGCAGCAGCAGCTAAAAAGCGTCAGCGCGCTCTATCGCTATATGCCGTCGGTCCAGGGAGATGGCGTCCGCCCGCAGACGCGCGGCATGCAGGGCAGCGTGGTGCAGAACAGTATGATCGACGGCCTGAACGTCGTCTCGACTACCGACTACGCGGCAGAGCAGTTTGACCATATCGAAGTGCTAAACGGCCTGGCCGGTTCGCTCTACGGCCCGGCTAATCCGGCGGGGCTGTTTAATTTCGTGGCGAAGCGCGGCACCGATCTGCCGCAGCATCACCTGAGGATCGGCGGCGGCAGCGGCGGCAATCATAATCTTGCGGCGGATTTCAGCGGCCCGCTCGATCAAAATGATCGCCTGCGCTATCGCCTTAATCTGCTGGATGACGAGGGCGGTGGCTATGTCAGCGGCAGTAAGGTGCGCCGTCAACTGGTGAGCCTCGCGCTGGACGCTAACCTCAGCGACAGCACCGTGCTGGAGAGTAACTTCAGCTATTACCACTATTACGATAAAGGCCTGCCGGGGAAATTCGCGCTGGGCAACGGCCTGACCTTCCCGGCGGCGCCCGACCCGAAAAAGGCCGGGCTGGGGCAATCTTATGCGAGCGACGATAACCATACCCTGACGGCAGGGCTGCGCCTCAGGCATGACTTTGACGGCAACTGGCAGGGTGAAGTCGGGGTGCTGCGCCAGATCGCCGATCGCGAATCGACCGGCGTTACCAACACCTTTACCGATCGGGCGGGGCGCTACACCACGACGACCTCTTCCTCCACCGCCAGCCGCTTTACCATCAACAGCTATCTGGCGAACCTGAACGGCGAAGTCGATACGGGCTGGATCCACCATCAGATTGCTGCCGGCATCCGCGGTTTTGTCTGGAAGAATATGAATCCGCGGCGCGGCGCGACCTCGACGCTGGGCAGCGCCTCGCTGGAACAGCCCTCGCGCTTTGAGCGTCCTGACTATCCCGACTTTACCGACCGCTATCACTCCGCCACCGCCACGCAGCACGCCTTTCTGCTGAGCGATAATCTGCAGTTTTCACCCCAGTGGAGTCTGATGCTGGCGGGCAGCGAAAGTCTGCTGAGTTCAGCTAACTACGCTAAAACCGGCGCGCGCAGCAGCGAATCCTCTGATAAGGGCTTCTCCGGCTCCGCCAGCCTGGTCTATAAGCCGGTGGATCCGCTGACGCTTTACCTCACCTGGGCGGACAGCCTGCAGCAGGGGGACGCCGCGCCGACGGGTGCCAGCAACGCCGGCACCATCCTTGCGCCTTACCGCAGCAGGCAGGCGGAAATCGGCGCTAAGCTGGCGGTGAATCGGCTGCTGCTGACGGCGGCGCTGTTTGAGATTAAACGTCCCTTTGCCTATACCAGCGGCAGCGGCGTCTATGCGGTAGACGGCGAGCAGCGCAACCGCGGCCTTGAGCTGATGGCGGACGGCGAGGTGACGCCGAGACTGCATATCTACGGCGGCATGACCTGGCTCGATCCGCGTCTGTTCGATACCGCCAGCAGCGCGACGCAGGGCAAACGGGTGGTGGGGCTGCCGCGCTACAGCGCCAGTCTGTTCGCCGCCTGGGATCTGCCTGGCCTTAGCGGCGCGGATCTGCACGGCGGTGCTCGCTATGTCGGACGCCGCGCCACCGACAACGCCAACAGCGGCTGGGTAAGCGGCTACACCACGCTGGACGCGGGCGCGGGCTATCACACCCGCCTGATGAACACCGACACAACCTTTCGCCTTGACGTCACCAACCTGACCAACCGTCACTACTGGACCAATATCGTGCCGGGCGGCCTTAATGGCTACAGCGGCGCGGGCTATGCCAGCGCGTCGCTCGGCGAGCCGCGTCAGGTGCAGGTTTCAATGCAGCTCGATTTTTAAGGAATCTGAACAATGAGAATGTTACTGCGGGCCAGCCTGGCGCTGACGCTGAGCCTGGCGGCAGGCGTCACTTGCGCCGCCACGCTGACCGACGACCTGGGGCAACAGGTCGAACTGCCGCACCCGGCGCATCGCATTGCCGACGCCTGGTATGCACACCACTCGCTGCTAATGACGCTGGGCGCGGGGGATCTTATTGTCGCCACCGTGAATCATCCGGCAGACCGGCCGTGGATGTTTAAGGTGCAGCCCTCGCTAAACCAGGCGCTACAGGCGCGCGGCAAAACCTTTTCTAGCGAGGCGCTGGTGGCGCGCGGCGTCGACGCCATCTTTGTGCCCGCGCAGGATCCCGATGCGGCAAGCTACCGCCAGGCGGCAATCCCGACGCTGAGCATGCGCTTTGACGATGTGGCGTCGATGAAACGTTCGCTGCTCACCACCGCACAGGTAGTCGGCACGCCGGAGGCGCACCGTCGGGCGCTGGCCTATAACCACTATCTGGATGCGCAGATCGCCGCCGTCAGCGCGCAAACCGCGTCGCTGAGCGACGCGCAGCGGCCGCGCGTGCTGCATATCCAGTCGCTGCATCCGCTGAAAATTGATGGTGGCCAGACGCTGATTGACAGCTGGATCCGGCTCGCCGGCGGCCGAAACGCGGCGGCGCAGGTGACAGGCAATATGAAAGAGGTTTCGCCAGAGCAGGTCATCGCCTGGGATCCTGATGTGATCATTATCGGCGCAGACGCGGGCAGGCTGGAGGATTCGCCCTGTGCCGCGTTGTTCAGCGGCGTGAAGGCGGTAAAAGCGCATCGCGTGCTGCAAAATCCGTCGGGGGTATTTCCCTGGGACCGCTATGGCACGGAAGTGGCGTTGCAGATCCTCTGGGCGGCGAAGCAGCTGCATCCGCAGCGCTTTCCTCAGCTCGATATGATCGCCGCCACCCGCACCTTCTATCAGCGCTTTTACGATTACCCGCTGCGCGCGGATGAGGCGGAAAGGATACTGGCGGGTTTGCCGCCGATTTCAGGCTGAAATCGCCAGCCGCGCTTGGCTGAACAAAGTGTGCGGCGGCTGGCGTAAAAAGCAGCAAAGCAGCTGAATTCGGAACATGCCGAGGCAATGTGCGCTGGGAGAAAGTGTGACGTAGCGCTAAAATAACCCCTTAGTCGCAGCTGAGGTCTGACAAAAACAATGATTGCACGTTTTTCCCCGATAGCTCTTTTCGCCGTCGTCGCGCTCGCCGGATGCGCGAAAAAACACTCTTACCAGGACGATCCCACCTTTGCCGCCGGTCCCGCACAGGTCAGCGTTTCCCACGTGATGACGCGTACCGATGACGGCTCCTCGGTGTTTGTCACCGTCGATGGCAAAGATGCCGGCAAGCTGAACGGCGGGCAGAGCAAAGATCTCTTCCTGACGCCAGGCAAACATAAAATCGGCGGCTACGTCGCTACCCTGTTTGGTCTGGGACGCGTCACTATCAATCCGGTTGAAGTGAACACCGCCAAAGGCGAGGTGAAGCATGTCGCCTATGAGGTGAAAAGCGACAAGCCGACCTTTACCGAATGGACGCCGCCCGCGACCGAAGGCTAAACGCCGCTCTCTGGCCGGTCAGCCGCCGATCGGCCAGCTTCTCTTTCTTCTTTTCCATCCTGCCCGCTACCCGCGCCTGCGCGCCTGAAAGCTTTATCGTCGCCAATGATTGTATGCAATCATATTTGACCATATGTGAGCACGATCAATTTATTATTGTGCGGATTAACCTATAAACTCTCCTGTAACGCCTTCAACAGAAAGTGCGATGATTAAATTCAATCAATATCCATCCCTACAGGAGACCAACGTGGCAAACCTTAACAGCAGCACGCGCTGCACTGACTCAGCCGCCGCGCCGCCGCGGCTCTGCGCTTCAGCTTTCACGGCGACGCGCTAGCTCGCCAGCACGCGCCCTTACTCATCGCAAAATAGACGAGGGTCATGACCCTCACGGTTTCGCTCGTCCTCAAGAGAGGCTCAGATGAATACGTTTAACGCTGAAGATACCCTGATTATCGTCGGCATCGTGGTGGCTTATATTCTGTTCACCACCTGGCTGACCTGGCGGCTGCGCAGCAAAAGCAGCGGCGACTTTATGGAAGGATCGCGCGCCATGCCCGCGCTGGTGGTCGGTATTTTGCTGATGTCGGAATATATCGGTGCCAAATCGACCATTGGCACCGCGCAGGCCGCCTTTGAAGATGGTTTCGCCGCCTCCTGGTCGGTGATCGGTGCGGCGATCGGCTTTCCGCTGTTTGGTTTCCTGCTGGTAAAACGCATCTACAGCACCGGCAAAATCACCATTTCCGGTGCTATCGCGGAAAAATATGGCACGACGACCAAGAACATTATCTCCGTGATTATGATTTACGCGCTGCTGCTGGTGAACGTGGGCAACTACGTGAGCGGCGCGGCGGCGATTTCGACCATTCTGAAGGTTAACCTGCCGGTTGCGGCCTTTATTACCGCCATCGTCAGCACCTTCTACTTCTGCTTTGGCGGCATGAAAGGGCTGGCGTGGGTCACTATGCTGCACAGCGCGCTGAAATACTTCGGCATTCTCGCCATTATGGGCTTTGCACTTTATAAAACCGGCGGCTTTACGCCCATGATGGAGCAGATGCCCAGCTACTACTGGACGTGGGATGGTCACGTCGGCGCCAGCACCATTGTCGCCTGGCTAATCGGCACCATCGGCTCTATCTTCTGCACCCAGTTTGTGATTCAGGCGATCTCTTCGACGAAGGATGTGCGCTCGGCTAAGCGCGCCACCTGGGTCGCATTCTTTTTCTGCCTGCCGATTGGGCTGGCGATTGCGGTAATCGGCGTCGCGGCGAAATATCTGCACCCTGAGATCAACAGCCTCTACGCCATGCCGATCTTTCTGCAGGATATGAATCCCTGGATGGCGGGCGTGGTGACAACGTCACTGGTAGCCTCGATCTTTGTGAGCGTCAGCACCGTGGCGCTGGCTATCGCCTCGCTGGTGGTAAAAGATTTCTACGTGCCGTACCGCAAGCCGACCCAGGAGCAGGAGTTTAAAGCCACGCGCTGGCTATCGCTGATTATCGGCTTCCTGCCGCTGATTTTTGTGCTGCTGGTGCCTGAAGTACTGAAACTCTCGTTCTTTACCCGCGCTATTCGCCTGTCAATCTCGGTCGTGGCGGTAATCGCCTTCTACGCGCCGTTTTTCAAAAGCGCACGCGGCGCAAACGCCGGTCTTATCGGCGCCTGCGTGGCGACCTCGGTCTGGTATCTGCTGGGCGATCCCTTCGGCATCAATAATATGTATATCGCGCTGGTCACGCCGGCCATCATCATGGCGATCGATTACCTGATCCCAAACCGACAAACAGATATAACGCGCCAGAGCGTTGAACAGAGGGGAGTCCCATATGTCCGTAACCGTTAACCGCGATGGCGTGCTGCGCCCGACAGAACAGGATGCGCGCCTTATAACGGCGATGCTGCCGTCGCCGTGCCCGCAAAACCACGCGGCCAACCTGTTGCCGCTGCCGGACGGATCGCTGATGTGCGTCTGGTTCGGCGGCACCCAGGAAGGCGTGGCGGATATCTCCGTCTACAGTTCGCGTCTGCTGCCCGGCGCCGATCGCTGGAGCGAGGCGGTAAAGCTCTCTGACGATCCCACGCGGTCTGAACAGAATCCGGTGCTGTTTCTGGCGCCGGACGGCGTGCTGTGGCTGCTGTGGACGGCGCAGCTCGCCGGCAACCAGGATACCGCTATTGTACGGATGCGCCAGTCGCACGACCTGGGCGCAAGCTGGGGGCCGATTGAGACGCTCCTCGACCAGCCTGGCACCTTTATTCGCCAGCCGATCACCGTGCTGGAGAACGGCAGCTGGCTGCTGCCGGTCTTCTACTGCCGCACCCAGCCGGGCGAGAAGTGGGTGGGCAATGACGACGTTAGCGCGGTGAAGATCTCCAGCGATGGCGGCAAAAGCTGGCGCGACGTCGCGGTGCCTGACAGCCTCGGCTGCGTGCATATGAACATCACCGCGCTGCCGGGCGGCGCGCTGGTGGCGCTCTTTCGTAGCCGATGGGCGGACTCTATTTACTACAGCCAGTCGGAGGATGGCGGCGAAAGCTGGAGCTCTCCAGAGCCGACCACGCTGCCTAACAACAACTCCTCTGTTCAGGTCACGACGCTGCAGGACGGCACCCTGGCGCTGGTGTTTAACAATATGAGTGCGGCGGGGGCGACGGAGCGGCGCGCCTCGCTCTATGACGAAATCGACGACGGCGACGACAGCCGCAGGGAACCGCAGGCGCGCGAAGGACGCAGCGCCTTCTGGGGTGCGCCGCGCGCGCCGATGACGGTGGCGCTGTCGCCCGACGGCGGCAAAAGCTGGCCGTGGCAGCGCAATCTTGATGAAGGGGACGGCTACTGCATGACCAATAATTCGCAGCAGAAACTCAACCGCGAATTCTCCTATCCCACCATCAAGCAGAGCGCCGACGGCGATCTGCATATCGCGTACACCTTCTACCGGCAGGCAATCAAATATGTGCGCCTTTCGCCGGCGTGGATAAAGGAGGGGTTATGATTATCGGCAACCTGCAGACGCTGGCGATGGCGGGCCTGCCCGCCGCGCTGCGCGAGATTCTTGAGCGCGAAGAGTGCCGGCTCGATGCGCTGCGGCAGCGCGAAGATGGCCGCTTTCAGCCCGCCGACGCAGCGTGGTTTTGCCATATCGGACCGGCGCAGACCGAACCAGCCGCGCAGCGCCATACGGAGTATCACCGCCAGTGGGCCGATATTCAGGTGGTGCTGGAGGGCAATGAGATCATTAACGCCAGTCAGCGGCCGCTGGCGCAGCCGGACGATGAGGAGCGCAAAGCGGATCTTTTCATCGCCGCCGCGCCACTGCTGCCGGTCTCGATTCGCTTGAGCGCCGGGGATTTCGCGCTGTTTTTACCGGGCGAGCCGCATCAGGCGCTGTGCGCGGCACCTCAGCCGGGATACGTGCGCAAGGCGGTGTTTAAAATTCCACGTTCGCTTCTGGAGGCTTAGATGCCGCATGCAGTCGTAACCGGGGCCAGCTCCGGCATTGGCGCCGCGATTGTCGACGCGCTGCTCGAACAGGGCTGGCAGGTGACGGGCTTAAGCCGCAGCCAGGTGACGCGCGACAGCGCGCTGTTCCGCAGCGTTCAGGTCGATATGACCGACGAGCCTGCGCTTATCCGCACCGCTGCCGATCTTTCCGTACCGGACGCGCTGGTGCATGCCGCTGGCATGATGGCCGCCGCGCCGGTGGGCGAGATTAACCTCGGCGTCAGCTCGCGACTCTGGTCGCTGCACGTGCGCGCGGCGGAGATCCTTGCCAGCCGCTTTGCGCCTGAGATGCGCGCGGGCGGCCGTATCGTGCTGATCGGCAGCCGTACCTCGCGCGGCGCGGCCAACCGCTCCCAGTATGTCGCCACCAAGGCCGCTATGGTGGGAATGGCGCGCAGCTGGGCAATAGAGCTGGCGTCGCGCGGCATTACGGTCAACGTGGTGGCGCCGGGCGCCACGGAAACGCCCATGCTCTCGCAGCCGGGCCGCGAAGCGTCACGGCCGGTCGTGCCGCCGATAGGCCGGCTGATTCAGCCGCAGGAGGTGGCCGCGCTCACCGCTTTTCTGCTCTCGCCGCAGGCGGCGGCCATCACCGGTCAGGAGATGGTTATTTGCGGCGGCGCCTCGCTGCGCTAGGAGCGGGCGTTCAGCGTCGCCAGCTGCGCGCCGAAATGCTGCTCGATCACCCTAAAGGTCTCCAGCGCTTTAATGCGATAGAGCTGCTCTGAAGGATGAATGCAGTCAGGCGACATCATGGCGCGCCAGTCTGGCATCTGCTGAATGCGCTGGTACTGATTAACCAGCGGCACCTTTTCCGCGCGGGCGACGGCGTCGAGCCGCGCGGCATAGGGTGCGACATCCCATTTCTCCGCCCGGCCGCACAGCGGATGAGGCTCCTGCAATATCACCGCTTTGCCGTTCGCTCGGGCGCTGTCGATCAGCGCGGTCATCACTTCGCTGTAGCGCTGCGGGCTGACCTGGTACGGTTTTTCGATATCGTGAAAGTGATAGTGGCGCGCATCGTTGGTGGCGAAGTTCAGCAGAATCAGGCGGGCGCTGGAGCCTTTCATCGCCTCCTGCCACGGCGGATTATGCTCATATTTATAGCGGCCGTTCAGCAGCTCTATCGCCTGCGCCGACGGCGCGCCGCGATTAATTACCTGCACACCGCTACCATATTTTGCCTGCAGCAGCTAGTTGAGCACGGCAATTTCATTGTGCTCACTGACGATATTGCGCAGCCGGCCATTTTCACGCACCGCCAGCACGCCTTTCGTGCTTGATCCTCCCCAGGCTTCAATAATAAAGGTGGCGGGGGAGGTTGACTGCGCCACGGCTGGCGAACAGACGGCAGCGGAAAGCGCGAAAGATAGCGCCATTTTAAACTGAAATTTTATTCGAAACATATCGCTCTCGGCCCGTTGGCTGCAGTGAGTATCGCGGTTAAACCACGGCTGCGATCACGTTAGCAAATTAATTTAGCCGCCAACAACCCGAAAAGCCCCGATAGTTGCCAGCAAAACTATATCAATGCTTAGTTTTATTACGCGCGCTGTTTTTTAATGCACATCGCAGCGGGAGAGAGAGGTTTTGCCCGCCAGCCAGGTAAAATAAGCAAAATCGCACTCTTTAGCGAAGTTTCTTCTATTAACCGGCCTTATCAACCGTCTCGTTTAATGAGATGTGTTGCGTAGCAGAGATAAAATTTACAGCAGTTAGCACGGATTTATTTATAAATATCTGTAATTTAATGATAATTTATTAAATACCACGCCAGTGCGTTTATCCCTCGACACCCGCTTCATCTGGCCTTTTTCCTAATTGAACGGCTTATCTCCAGGCATATTCCTAATGTCCCGCCAGCGGAATGCTTTTTATCGTTAAGTGGTGATACGCTTTAGCTACTCAGGCCAGGCAGGGTTATTCTGATTTCTGCGCGGCCGACTTCACCAGGTCAGGATTATATCCTTTACGCGTCTCGCTGTTAAAAGTGCAGCAGGAGAGATGCGACGTTCTGACGAACAATTAAGAAGGGTACAACGTGGAAAATAAAGCATTTCTCTCAAGCCGAAATATTGGCCTGGATTTCCTGCGCGCGCTGTTAATTCTGGAAGGGGTGTTATATCACGCCGCCCGCAGCCTTCCCGGCGGAAATAACTGGTACTATATTTCCGGGAAAAATGAGTCGGACGGCTTTACCGCGCTGATTGAGTTTATGCATACCTTTCGGATGGAAGCCTTTTTCTTCCTGTCGGGCATGTTCTCGGCGATGGTGATCCTGCGCAAAGGCAGCGACTTTTTTTACAGTAACCGTAAAAAGCGCGTTGTGGTGCCGCTTATCTCCGCCTTTCTGTTTATTCCCGGGCTGATGTATCTTATCAACGCGCAAATCGACGGCGACGCGCTGACGACACAGGGCGCGCTGGGTGCCTATACCTCACTGCACCATCTCTGGTTCCTGGTTTCGCTCACCGCGATGTCATTTTTGATCCCGACCCATCTCTATCAGCGCGCGGCGACGGCGATGCGTCGGCTGCCTTTCCCGCTGCTGGTGGCGGCGCTGATCGTGGCGGCGAATGCGTTCTTTGTGGTGAAATTTTTCGTAAAAGACTTTGGCGAATGGGCCAACCTGATCCCGGTTACCGCGCGCTTTATGGTCTTTTATGCGGCAGGCTATGCGCTCTACCTGAACAGCGATCAGATCCCGCAGCAGGCGCGCAGCATGCTGGTTAACACCAAAGTTGTGGCGGCGCTGGGCCTGGCCTGCTGGCTGGTGTTCTATGCCATCTTCCACTACAACATCACCAGCAGCCTGAAATATTTGCCGGTGCTCTGCGCCAGCGTCTTCTCGGTGATCTTCTCTTACTGGGTCGTTTTCACCTTTGAGAAATTGCGTATGAAAGAGAGCCGCCTGGTGAAAGGCGTGGTGGATTCCGCGCTGGTGATCTACATCATGCACTATCCGCTGGTGATCACCTTCGCCTGGCTGCTGGATGGCTATCTGCCGGATTCGCTGCCGATCACCTACGTCACGGTCGTCACCTCGCTCGGGCTAATCTGCAGCGCCGCGCTCTATTTTCTGATTAAGCAGCTGCCGCTTATGTCGCTGCTGTTCGGGCTGAAACCGGCCCGCCTGCAGAACGTGCCAGCCACCCATCCCCGCAGCTAACCGCCCGGCCTTTCCGCTGCCCGCCGAACCTTATCCGGCGGGCATTCTGTTACAAACCTGTTTATTAGCGCGCAACAAAAACGGTTATGCTCTTACTACTTCAGACAACCGTGTAGCGAAGGGATCATGATTGTAAATTGCATGGTATATCGCCCCGGCCAGACTGGGCAGGAATTAGACGTAGAAAAAATCAGTGATGTGCTTAATGAGCCAGACGCATTTATCTGGATGGGGCTTTATCAGCCCGAAGCGGAGTTCATGTATAAAATCCAGCGCGAGTTCGCCCTGCATGAGCTGGCGGTAGAGGATGCGTTATGCGCCCATCAGCGCCCTAAAATCGAACAGTACGGCGAGTCGTTGTTTATCGTGGCTAAAACCGTCAGTTCAGAAAATGAGCATCTTCATTTCGGTGAAACCCACTTTTTTATCGGTAAAAACTTCCTGATCACGCTGCGTCACGGCGCCTCCGAAAGCTACGCCCCCGTGCGCGATCGCGTGGCGCAAAACAGCGCGCTGCTCGAACACGGGCCGGGCTATCCGCTCTACTGCATTCTCGATTTTATCGTCGACCGCTATGGCAAATATACCGCCTCCCTCAGCGATAAAATCAACGAAATGGAGGCGGCGCTGTTTCGATCCGAATTTGACAATGTGGCCGTGAAGAAGGTCTATCGCCTGCGCCGCGAGCTGCTGAGCCTGCGTAACGCGGCGCAGCCGCTGGAAGAGATCTGCCAGCAGCTGGTCCGGCTGCATGAGGAGATCGTACCGAAAGAGCTGCGCGCCTATCTGCGCGACGTGCAGGATCATGCGCGCCATGTTGTGACCGACGCGGAGGATATGCGGGAAATGCTGACCAGCGCCATGCACGTCAACCTGGCGATGGTGGCGGTGCAGCAGAACGAGGTGACAAAAAAGCTGGCGGGCTGGGGCGCGATTCTGGTCGTGCCGACGGTGATCTTCAGCATGTACGGCATGAACTTTAAGGATATGCCGGAGCTTGATTCGCCGCTCGGCTATCCGCTGGCGCTGGGTTGTACCATCTTCGGCTGCTTTATGCTGTGGCTGCGGCTGCGCAAGTCGGGCTGGCTCTAAAGGGATGGCCGCGACGCGCTCTCGCCGCGGCCTGACGCCTTACTCTTCAATGCTGCTCAGCAGCGCATTCTGAATAATGCGCTGCGCTTTCAGGGGATTTTGCTCCAGCTGCGCCGCCTGCAGCGCATCGATATCGAGCTTGTCGAGCGCGCGATAGATATGCTTGAGAAATCGGATGGAAAGGTTGGCGGCTTCCACATGGTCTTCACGGAACGGGAACTGGTCGAGCTGCCAGACGCCGTTCCAGTTGTTGCGCTTCAGCACGTAGAAAAACTCGAAAATCTCGGTCATATGCACCGTGCCGACCACAAGGTCATCATCCCAGCCGCGCAGATTGTCGTTCACGTCCATGCCAAACAGGCGGCCGCGATCGATAATCAGCTGCGCAGCGCCGGCCGGCGACTCGCCCGCAAACAGCGCGTGGCCGAAATCGAGCAGGATCCCGACGTTATCCAGCCCGATCTCTTTAATGCCCAGCAGCGATTTCGCCGCGGAATCCCAGGTCATTTTGACGCGCGGCTCGCGCGGCTTATATTCGATGGCGAATTTCACGTCCGGGTTGGCCCCGGCCAGCTCGCGCATGCCGTCAACCGCCAGCTTCCACAGATTTTTGTGATCGACCTGGAAGGGGTAATCCCAGCCGTCCTGACCGGGCCACACCTTAACGTAGCTGGCGCCCAGTTCGCGCACCACGCCGGCCGCTTCATTCATCAGCGCCAGCGCCTCGGCGCGCACCGCCGCGTCGGGATGGGTAAAGGCGCCGCGCGAGAATTTGCGCAGGTAGATCTCGGGGGTTACGCCGATCGCTTTCAGACCCGCTTCCTGTAGCGCCTGCTTAACGTCACTGACCGAGACGCCAGGGGTAAAAGGATAGGGAATGTCCACCCAGGCGAGATCCTCAACTTCCGCCGCCAGCTTGATTTGATCGAGCGTGCTGAGCGCCGGGCCGTAGCCGTCAACTGCATAGCGATCGATATAGTTTGCGAAATGCCACAGGCCAGCGCCAAAGCTGGGATAGTTGTAGTCACTCATTACCGATATTCTCCGTTCAGGATGCAGACAGAAGCGTGGTCGGATTGCGGCGGCAATCCATCAGTGAATATATATTCAATAAAGATTATATATTCCATTGTGCGGGCGGAAACGGCTGAGTGACCAGTGGGGCGCGCGATAACTGTAAGGCCGGTCACAATAAATCGCCGCCTTTGCGCTGCGCAGAAAGCGAGCGTCGGGCTAAGGGGAGAAAATCAGCCGCGCCGTTTGGCTTGTTAATCGGCGACATTAGAGGGATCATTTGCGCAGTCAGGTTCGATATCGCAGGCGCTATGCTTATAAGCACTGAAAACTTTCGCAGTCATATGGCCGACAGGCAGCTCGCCTGCACGCTGGCGGCTGTCGCCGGCGCGCTGAATACCGCGGCGTTTGAGGTTGTCGGCTTTTTCTCCGCCAATATGACCGGCAATGTCTCCTCCCTTTCGGATCATCTGGCAAAAGCCAGTCTGGCACCGGCTATCTTCTTTGTGTCGATTGTCGCCATCTTTATTACCGGCTCCGCTTTCTCAACGCTGCTGGTCAATGCCGGACGGCGCAACAATATGCGTAAGGTCTATGCCTTTAACATCCTGGTGGAGGGGATCGGCCTGGTGGGACTGGGGGTGGTTGAAACCTGGCTGACGCCGCACTCGCCCGGCGTGGTGCTGATATTATGCCTGAGCTTTTTTATGGGGCTGCAAAATGCGGTGGTAACGCGCATATCCAATGCCCGCGTAAGAACCACCCATATTTCCGGCACCTCAACGGATATCGGTATTGAACTGGCGATGCTGTTCGACGTGCTGAGGCGCAAGGAGTCGCCGAAAGAGGCGCCGCTCTATATCGAGCGTTTGAAACTTCACGCCTCAACGCTGTTCTCGTTTCTGGCTGGCGGCGTGGCGGGGATCTGGCTCTATCACGCGCTGGGGTATCCGTTCATCATCTTGATCGGCCTGATGCTTATCGCTCTGGCGCTGCATACCCTGCTGGGCCGGCATACGAACCCGGCCAGTCAGTAAACTGCCTGGCGACGGCGGGCAAAGGCGCGGCTCGCTCAGCCGCGCCTGCGGCAAAAACATTCAGCTAAAGCCGGCACCCAGCAGCTGTTTTTCAATGCGGCAGCCTGGCATCATCGCCTCAAGGCCCGCGATCAGCGCGTCGCTGGCCTGATGCAGCGCATCTATCGGCATTTCCGGCAGGCTCTCGAGAATAAACCACATCTGCTGTGCGCTGGCGTCGAGGCGCGTACGCACGCCCTGGCGCCAGTTCCAGCGGCGACAGGTGACGCCGAGATCGTCGCGCCAGATCACTTCGCCCGGCTCGGGGGACTCTTCAACGGGTTCGCCCCCCTTCAGGGTGTCAAAGCGTTCGCTGCCGTCGGCGCGTACCAGGCGCGCGTCGCCGACATAGGCGGCGGCATTTTCACCGCCGATCGGCAAGGCGTACTTAATGCTGATGGCGTTGTAGAGGTCGACAATCGGATCGATGGCGGGCAGCGCGCCGTCGCGGACAACCCGCTTGCGCAGCGCTTCCACCGAACTCGGCGTGCGCGCCGGTTTCGCACCAAAGGCCTTAAAGGCTTCGCGCCAGGCGGCGATATGCGCCTCAGCGTAGGGCACATCTTCGACGGCGACCGCGCGGCAGGCGTCGTCCAGCGCCTCGCGCGCCACCTCCGGGTGCTGCACCTCGCTCGCTTCCACCAGAATGCTGATAGCGCGGAAGCCCGGCGCCAGCGCGATTACGGTAAGTTCGACCGCAGGAGAGAAAGAAAACATCGCTATTCCTTGTAGTGGGTTACTGGATAGAGTGTAGCGATGGATGGCGGTCGTGCCCGCCTGTGCGGGACGCAAAGAGAAGCAGACCAGATAAAAATCCAGGAATATGCCGAATCCGTCGTAAATTACGCGCCTTTTGCTGTGCGATTGCGTTATTTGTCTATACTGAGTCTGGACTTAATAATTAGTGAGGGAATCATGAAAAAGACGATTATTGCACTTTCCGCTCTGATGCTGGCTGCTCCGGTTTTTGCTGCGACCACACACGCTACTGATGAAACCGTGGCTGAAGCGCATAAAGGCGCTGATACCGCTAAAGAGAAACTGCATCAGGCCCAGGACGCGGGCGCTGAGCAGAAGCTGAAAGCGGAACACGCCGCGGAAGGCAAAAGCCATGCGACCACCAGCAAAGTCAGCGAAGGTACGCAGAAAGCCTGGCACAGCACCAAACAGGGCAGCGAAAAAGCCTGGGATAAAACCAAGCAGGGCGCTGAAGACCTGAAAAACAAAGCCACAAACTAACAGTACATGGCCGGTTAATCCGGCCATTTTTTTATCCTCTTTCCGCCTTCAGGCGCACCGCGCGCCCTCCCGCCAGCAGTGACACCGCCGCCATCGAAAAAATTCCCCAGCAGTAGTAGTTAGCCGTCGCGGTCAGGCCCAGCAGCGGCACCGCGCAGCCCGCCAGCAGCGCCGGCAGCGCAAAGGCGAGATAGCTTTTTACCAGAAAAGCGGCAAACAGCCCGGCGCGCTCGTGGCTCTCCGCCAGCGGCATCACAATGCTCAGCAGGGTTGAAAAAATAGAGCCAAAACCCTGACCGGCGACCGCCGTGCCGAGATAGAGCAGCGCCGTCAGATGATGATTGATGCCGATCAGGGTCAGGCTAATGCCCGCCATCAGCGCAAGGGTGCCAATAAACAGCGCGCGCTGCGGCTGCCAGCGGCGGAAGATAAAGACCGACGCGGTAGCGCTCAGCATCAGCGTGGCCACCACGCTCCCGCCAACAAACGGCGAGCTGAGGCCCGTTGAGAGGATCGCCAGCGACGGCATCAGCGACAGGTAAAAGCCGCCCAGCGCCCAGGTGGCGACGTTTACGGGAGCAAGCCGCAGCAGCGGCCCGCGCGCGCGGGAGGGTATAGCGATCTGCGGCGTTAAGGCGCGCAGGGCGCCGGGCGTCCGCGCCACGGTTTCAGGCATCAGAGGCAGCAGCGCCAGCGCTACCAGCATCAGTGCAAACAGCAGCGCATAGACCGAGACGGTAGGAAAAGGCGCGAAGGTGATCATCAGTGCGCCGGTCAGCGAACCGGCCAGCAGGCCAGCAAATGCCGTCACCGAATTGAGCAGCGGGCCGCGCACCTTATCGCTATCGAGGATCGCCGCACCAAAGGTCGGCAGGGCGATGCCGGTGGCAACGCCCTGGATGATCCGCGCGGCGACCAGCGTCTGCGCCGAATCTGCCAGCATAAATATCCCCAGCGCCAGCGCGTTGCACAGCAGCGCCGCCAGCATCATCACGCGCCGCCCGGTAAAATCGGAAAGGCGGGCCAGCGTCAGCAGTGAAACAAGCAGGGCAAAGGCATAGCTGGCGAAAATCAGCGTTATCATCACCGGCGACAGATGGAAAAGCGTGCGATAGAGCGGGTAGAGCGGCGTCGGCGCGCTGCTGGTTGCGGAAAACAGCGTCGCGCAGACAAAGGCATAAAGCGTTATGCGCGCCGCGGCGGCGGCAGAGAGCGTTGTGGTTGCAGAAGACATGGCGATCACCTTAAAGCAAAATATTAGCTTTAAGGCAGGTATACTTGCATTTCTGCGTTAACGCAATATCTTTGCATTAAACAATTTTAGCGATGTTCATTCTTTGCTGACAGGAGAAAAGATGGCGAGGGAGATGATTCGGCAGGGCGGACGCAGCGCGCGCATTCAGGAAGAGGTGCATAGAGCGGTCAATACGCTGCTGAAAACCCGCGACCGCAGCGAGCTTACGGTACCAATGATCGCGGAAACGGCGGGCGTCACGCCATCCACGCTTTATCGCCGCTGGGGCGATCTGACGCAGCTGCTTGCTGACGTTGCGGTGGCGCGTATGCGCCCGATAAGCGAACCCGAAGATACTGGCGATATGCAGCGCGACCTGGAAACTTTTATTCTGCAGTATGCCGAAGAGATGTCATCAAAACCCGGACGGCAGATGCTTGCTGATATCATCGGCAGCGGGGGAGGCAGTGCGACGGTGAAGTGCTGCGGCTTTACCGCTCTGCATCTTGAGACGCTGCAAAAGCGCGCCATCGCGCGTGGCGAAGCGGGCTTCTCCGTGGAGGAGGCGGTAGATACGGTGGTGGCCCCGGTGATCTACCATATTCTGTTTGAAGACCGTGAGCCTACGCCTGACTACTGCCGCGAACGGGTGGCGCGACTGTTTCAGGGCTGATAACCACGTCTCTTAGTGCGAAGGCAGGTTAAAGCAGCGGAAGAAGGGATGTGGCATTCTAATAGTTACAACATACATAAAAATTATTATCAAACCCAGCAGCAACGTGCCAAATGCGGCTTAAAAGACTCAGCAGCAAAAGAGGTCGCCGTTGCTGATACCATGAGCGAATACGTCAGCATCTCGTCAGCCAGCCACCGATCACGCCACGCGGCTAAGGGATTGCGGCTGGCTTTAACCTCTTCGCAATGACAAAAGCATTGATATGCTGCGCTATATATTGTAATTAATATCGCGCCAGGGTCTGGTGACTATTATGTTTATTAAAATCAGAATTGAGAGCAGCTCGCATTTATATTAAATCTATTCGAAAAGGGCGCCCGGCAATCAATATTGGTTTTTATTCAGATATTCTTTGATTTTTATCAAGCTACCCGGCGGCCGATCTGTTCATCTCTTTTAATAAAAATAAAATATACCTATAATTAGGTAGTTAACGTTAGCGACGCTATTATCCAATCCCGCGTTGCTTTGCGCTGCATCATGAAAGCCCCTACAAATCCTCTTGTTTTTCTGGCCTGCTGCGATAGGCTTATTAACCATTCTACAGGACGTAAGCGTTCGCCAAATAACGGCACCTGAATAGCTCGCAATTTATTTAATAAGGCAAGGCTGGCTCGGCGTCGTCATCTGATTACATTCAGATTCGTATTAATACGGATTTAGTCGGTTTCTCATTTATTACTTTTTAAATACTACTTGCAGAGAGCGGGAGCGATCCCACTGCTGCCCATCAGGAGGATATGTGAGCGTAAAACCTCATTCCGGGCACGGCGCGCTTGAAAACTGGGCGCCTGAAAATCAACAATTCTGGGAAAGCAGCGGCAAACGTATCGCCCGTCGCAATCTCATCATCTCAGTCTTCGCCTTACTGCTCGCCTTCTGCGTCTGGATGCTTTTTAGCACCGTCGCCGTTAACCTGAACCGGGTTGGATTTAACTTTACCGTCGATCAGCTGTTTCTCCTGACCGCGCTGCCTTCGCTCTCCGGGGCGCTGTTTCGCGTGCCTTACTCTTTTGTCGTGCCGGTGCTCGGCGGCCGTCTCTGGACGGTGATCAGCACCGCCGTGCTGATTATTCCCTGCGTCTGGCTCGGCTTCGCGGTGCAGAATCCGCAAACCCCCTACGGCGTATTTATTATTATTTCGCTGTTCTGCGGTCTGGCAGGGGCTAACTTCGCCTCCAGCATGGGCAATATCAGCCTCTTCTATCCCAAAAGCAAACAGGGCTCGGCGCTCGGCATCAACGGCGGTCTCGGCAACCTCGGCGTCAGCGTGATGCAGCTCGTTGCGCCGCTGATTATCGCGGTGCCGTTTTTCGTGGGTGGCGTCACGCTGGAGGATGGCAGCCAGATGTGGCTGGCCAACGCCGCCTGGATCTGGGCGCCGCTGCTGGCTATAGCCACCATCGCCGCCTGGACCGGCATGAACGATATCGCCGGCATGCGCGCCTCGCTGCGCGAGCAGCTGCCCGTATTGAAACAGGGCCATCTCTGGACCCTGGGCATGCTTTATCTGGCTACTTTCGGTTCCTTTATCGGCTTCTCTGCGGGCTTCGCCATGCTGGCGAAAACGCAGTTTCCCCATGTCGATATTGTGCATCTCGCCTTCTTCGGCCCTTTCCTCGGCGCGCTGGCGCGCTCTGCGGGCGGCTTCCTGTCTGACAGGTTCGGCGGAGTGCGCGTTACGGTGATTAGCTTCGCACTAATGACGCTGTTCTCGGCGCTGGTCTTTCTTACGCTGCCGGGTGCCACTGACGGCTACTTCCTGGGTTTCTATGGGGTCTTTATGGGCCTGTTCCTGGCCTCAGGTCTCGGCAGCGGCTCGACCTTCCAGATGATCGCCGTCATTTTTCGCCAGATCACTCTGGAGCGCATGACGAAACTCGGTCGCAGCCCGGAAGAGGCGCAGCATGCCGCAGTAACCGACACCGCTGCTGCGCTGGGCTTTATTTCCGCGCTGGGCGCGGTCGGCGGGTTCTTTATCCCGAAAGCGTTCGGCACTTCGCTGACCCTGACCGGTTCGCCCGTCGGCGCCATGAAACTTTTCCTGATCTTTTACATCGTCTGTCTGCTGTTGACCTGGCTGCTGTATGGCCGTCGCAAAACCAAGAACAACTAAGCAGAACATGAGCACTAACCATACTGGAGATGCGCAATGAGCAAACTTCTCGACCGCTTCCGCTATTTCAAACAGAAAGGCGACAGCTTCGCAGAGGGGCACGGTCAGGTCTATAACACCAATCGCGACTGGGAAGAGAGTTACCGGCAGCGCTGGCAATATGACAAGATCGTGCGTTCCACCCACGGCGTAAACTGCACCGGCTCCTGCAGCTGGAAGATTTACGTTAAAAACGGTTTGGTTACCTGGGAGACGCAGCAAACCGACTATCCGCGTACGCGTCCCGATCTGCCCAACCACGAGCCGCGCGGCTGTCCGCGCGGTGCGAGCTACTCCTGGTATCTCTACAGCGCCAACCGGCTGAAATATCCGCTGGTGCGCAAGGTGCTGCTGGAGATGTGGCGCGACGCGCTGGCGCAGCACAGCGATCCGGTTGACGCCTGGAACGCCATTATGGCGGACAAGGAAAAGAGCAAAATCTATAAATCGCAGCGCGGCCGCGGCGGTTTCGTGCGCGCCAGCTGGCAAGAGCTGAATCCGCTCATCGCCGCCGCCAATATCTGGACCATCAAAAACTACGGCCCGGACCGAATTGCGGGCTTTTCGCCAATCCCGGCGATGTCGATGGTTTCTTATGCAGCAGGCACGCGCTATCTGTCGCTGCTCGGCGGCACCTGCCTGAGCTTCTACGACTGGTATTGCGACCTGCCGCCCGCGTCGCCGATGACCTGGGGCGAGCAGACCGACGTGCCGGAATCCGCCGACTGGTACAACGCTAACTACATTATCGCCTGGGGCTCCAACGTGCCGCAGACGCGCACCCCGGACGCGCACTTCTTTACCGAAGTGCGCTACAAAGGCACCAAAACGGTGGCCATCACCCCGGACTACTCGGAAGTCGCCAAGCTGTGCGACCAGTGGCTGGCGCCGAAGCAGGGCACCGACAGCGCGCTGGCGATGGCGATGGGCCACGTCATCCTGAACGAGTTTCACCTGAAAAACCCCAGCGACTACTTCCTGAACTACGCGCGTCAATACACCGATATGCCGATGCTGGTGCTGCTGGAGCCGCGTGAAGATGGCAGCTATGTACCGGGACGCCAGCTGCGTGCCGCGGACCTGGCCGATAACCTCGGCGAAGAGAACAATCCGCAGTGGAAAACCGTCGCCTTTAACCAGACGGGCGATCTGGTGGTGCCGAACGGGTCAATCGGCTTCCGCTGGGGCGAAAAAGGCAAATGGAACCTCGAACAGAAAGCAGCAGGCACGCCGACGCAGCTGACCCTCTCGCTGCTCGACCGGCGCGATGCGGTTATGGATGTTGCCTTTCCCTACTTTGGCGGCATCGAGAACCCTCATTTTCGCCATGTAAAGCAGGAAGAGGTGCTGCTGCATAAAGTGCCGGTCAAAATGCTGACGCTGGCCGACGGTCGTGAGCTGCCGGTCGCCTCGGTTTATGATTTGACGCTGGCCCACTACGGTCTCGACCGCGGCCTTGATGACGTTAACTGCGCGCGCGACTACAGCGACGTGCGCGCCTATTCACCCGCCTGGGCGGAGCAGATCTGCGGCGTGCCGCGCAGCCAGATTGAAAAAATCGCGCGCGAGTTCGGCGAAACGGCGCACAAAACCCACGGACGCTCGATGATTATCGTCGGCGCGGGCATGAACCACTGGTATCACATGGACATGAACTACCGTGGCCTGATCAATATGCTGGTATTCTGCGGCTGCGTCGGTCAGACCGGCGGCGGATGGGCGCACTATGTGGGTCAGGAGAAGCTGCGTCCGCAAACCGGCTGGGCGCCGCTGGCCTTCGCGCTTGACTGGAATCGTCCGCCGCGCCAGATGAACAGCACCTCGTTCTTCTATAACCACGCCAGCCAGTGGCGCTTTGAGAAGCTGCAGGTCAGCGAACTGCTGTCGCCGCTCGCCGACGCCAGCCAGTTCAGCGGCCAGTTAATCGACTTCAACGTCCGCGCCGAACGTATGGGCTGGCTGCCATCCTCGCCGCAGCTCGGCATCAACCCGCTGCGCATCGCCGAGGAGGCGAAACGCGCCGGCCAGTCAGAGCAGGCCTGGACCGTTGACGCGCTGAAGTCTGGCAAGCTGCGCATGGCGTGCGAAGATCCCGATAACGGCGACAACCATCCGCGCAATATGTTTATCTGGCGTTCAAACCTGCTCGGCTCGTCGGGCAAAGGGCACGAGTATATGCTGCGCTATCTGCTCGGCACCGAGAGCGGTATTCAGGGCGAGCCGATAAGCGATGAGAAGGAGCGCCCGGAAGAGCTGGAGTGGCGCGGCGAGGCGCTGGAAGGCAAGCTCGACCTGCTGGTCACGCTCGATTTCCGCATGTCCAGCACCTGTCTCTTCTCCGATATCGTGCTGCCGACCGCCACCTGGTATGAGAAAGACGATATGAATACTTCGGATATGCATCCGTTTATTCATCCGCTTTCCGCCGCGGTCGATCCCGCCTGGGAGTCGAAAAGCGACTGGGAAATCTATAAAGGCATCGCCAAAACCTTTTCCGACCTCTGCGTTGGCCATCTCGGCAAAGAGACCGACGTGGTGCTACAGCCGCTGCAGCACGACTCGCCGGGCGAACTGGCGGCGGGCGACGTGCGCGACTGGAAAAAAGGGGAGTGCGATCTTATTCCTGGCCAGACCGCGCCGCAGATTATCAGCGTGCAGCGCGACTATCCCGCCGTCTACGAGCGCTTCACCTCGGTCGGACCGCTGCTTGAGAAGCTGGGCAACGGCGGCAAAGGCATCAGCTGGAACACCGATAAAGAGGTCGACCTGCTGCGCCGTCTTAACTACACCAAAGCGGACGGCGTCGCTAAAGGCCAGCCGATGATTAACAGCGCCATCGACGCCGCAGAAGTGATCCTGACGCTGGCGCCGGAAACCAACGGTCAGGTGGCGGTAAAAGCCTGGCAGGCGCTGAGTGAGTTTACCGGTCGCGATCACACCCACCTGGCGAAGCCAAAAGAAGAGGAGAAGATCCGCTTCCGCGATATTCAGGCGCAGCCGCGCAAAATCATCTCCAGCCCGACCTGGTCTGGCCTGGAAGATGAGCATGTCTCCTATAACGCCGGCTACACCAATGTGCATGAGCTGATCCCGTGGCGCACCCTGTCGGGCCGTCAGCAGCTCTATCAGGATCACCCCTGGATGCGCGCCTTCGGCGAAGCGTTCTGCGCCTACCGTCCGCCGGTTGATACGCGCAGCGTGCAGAACCTGGAGCATATTCCCTCCAACGGTTTCCCGGAGAAAGCGCTCAACTTCCTTACGCCGCACCAGAAATGGGGCATTCACTCTACCTACAGTGAAAACCTGCTGATGCTGACGCTGTCACGCGGCGGCCCCATCGTCTGGATGAGTGAAACAGACGCCAGAGAGCTGGGGATTGAAGATAACGACTGGATCGAGGTGTTCAACGCCAACGGCGCGCTGACGGCGCGCGCAGTGGTAAGCCAGCGCGTTCCGGCGGGCATGACGATGATGTATCACGCGCAGGAACGTCTGATGAACATTCCAGGATCGGAGGTGACCGGCCAGCGCGGCGGTATCCATAACTCGGTCACGCGCGCCTGTCCGAAACCGACCCATATGATCGGCGGCTACGCCCAGCTGGCGTACGGCTTCAACTACTACGGCACCGTCGGCTCTAACCGCGACGAATTTATCATGGTACGCAAGATGAACAAGGTGAACTGGCTGGATGACGAAGGCCGCGATCAGGTACAGGAGGCGACAAAATGAAAATCCGCTCTCAGGTCGGCATGGTATTAAATCTCGATAAGTGCATCGGCTGTCATACCTGCTCCGTCACCTGTAAAAACGTCTGGACCAGCCGTGAGGGGATGGAGTACGCCTGGTTTAACAACGTAGAAAGCAAACCCGGCGTCGGCTATCCCAACGCCTGGGAGGACCAGGAAAAATGGCGCGGCGGCTGGATCCGCAACATCAAGGGGCGGCTGGTGCCGCGCCTCGGCAGCCGCTCATCGGTGCTGATGAAAATCTTCGCCAACCCGGTGGTGCCGGGCATCGATGACTACTACGAGCCTTTTACCTTTGACTACCAGCATCTCCACACCGCCAAAGCAGGCAAGAACCAGCCGACGGCGCGCCCGCGCTCGCTGATCAGCGGTCAGCGTATGGACAAAATCCAGGGCGGCCCGAACTGGGAAGAGATCCTTGGCGGCGAGTTCAGCAAGCGTTCGGCGGATAAAAACTTCGATGCGATGCAGAAGGAGATGTACGGCCAGTTCGAAAACACCTTCATGATGTATCTGCCGCGCCTGTGCGAGCACTGCCTTAATCCCGCCTGCGCCGCTACCTGTCCGAGCGGCGCTATCTACAAGCGCGAAGAGGATGGCATTGTCCTGATCGACCAGGATAAATGCCGCGGCTGGCGTCTGTGCGTCAGCGGCTGCCCGTACAAAAAGATCTACTTCAACTGGAAGAGCGGCAAGTCGGAAAAATGCATCTTCTGCTATCCGCGCATTGAGTCAGGCATGCCCACCGTCTGCTCAGAAACCTGCGTCGGCCGCATTCGCTATCTCGGCGTGCTGCTGTATGACGCCGACAAGATCGCCGAAGCGGCCAGCACCGAACAGGAAACCGATCTCTACCAGCGCCAGTGCGACGTCTTTCTCGATCCCTTCGATCCGCAGGTGATCGAAGAGGCGCTGAAGCAGGGCATCCCGCAAAGCGTTATCGATGCCGCGCAGGCGTCGCCGGTGTGGAAGCTGGCGATGGACTGGAAGCTGGCGCTGCCGCTGCATCCCGAATATCGCACGCTGCCGATGGTCTGGTATGTGCCGCCGCTGTCGCCGATTCAGTCGGTGGCCGACGCGGGCGGGCTGGTGTCCCAGACCAGCGTGCTGCCGGACGTGGAAAGCCTGCGCATTCCGGTGCAGTACCTCGCTAACCTGCTGAGCGCCGGCGATACCGCCCCGGTGCTGCGTGCGCTGAAGCGCATGATGGCGATGCGCCACTACAAACGCGCGCAGAGCGTGGACGGGGTTACCGATACGCGCGCCATCGACGAGGTGGGGCTGAGCGAAGCGCAGGTCGAGGAGATGTATCGCTATCTGGCGCTCGCCAACTATGAAGATCGCTTCGTTATCCCCAGCAGCCATTGCGAGCTGGCGCGTGAAGCCTTCCCTGAACGCAACGGCTGCGGCTTTACCTTTGGCGACGGCTGCCACGGCAGTGACACCAAATTTAACCTGTTTAACAGCCGCCGCATTGACGCGATCAATATCGGCGACAACGCGGGAGGCAAATAATGGCGCTAATTAAAGCTGTAGCCCTGCTGCTGGAGTATCCCGACGAGGCGCTCTGGTCGCATCAGGAGGAGCTGCGCGAGCTGGTCAGCGCGCAGCATCCCGCGCTGCTGCCCTTTATCGATCGCTACTTTGCCACGCCGCTGCTCGATATGCAGGCAGAATGGTGCGCGCTGTTCGAACGCGGCCGCGCGACTTCGCTGCTGCTGTTTGAGCATGTGCACGCAGAGTCGCGCGATCGCGGTCAGGCGATGGTGGATCTTATGGCGCAGTATGAACGCGCCGGACTGGAGCTGAACTGTCGTGAACTGCCGGACTATCTGCCGCTCTATCTGGAATATCTCAGCCTGCAGCCAGAAGCGGATGCCCGTCAGGGACTGCTGGACGTCGCGCCGATTCTGGCGCTGCTCGGCGGCCGTCTGAAAGAGCGCGACAGCGACTTCAGCCTGCTGTTTGACACGCTTCTGAAGGTAGCCAACAGCCCGCTGAGCAGCGAAAGCGTGGCGGCTCAGGTCGCCAGCGAGACGCGCGACGATACCCCGGCCGCCATGGATGCGGTCTGGGAAGAGGAGCAGGTGAGGTTTATCGACGACAGCGCCTGCGACAGCTCCGCACAACAGCAACATCAGCGGCGCTTCTGCCATGAAACCGCGCCGCAATATCTCGATCTCTCCGCTGGAGGAACAGCCTGATGCACTATTTAAACGTGTTGTTCTTTGATATCTATCCCTACCTGTGCGGCACCGTGTTCCTGATTGGGAGCTGGCTGCGTTACGACTACGGCCAGTACACCTGGCGCGCCTCCTCCAGCCAGATGCTGGATAAAAAAGGGATGCGCCTGGGTTCTAATCTGTTTCATATCGGTATTCTCGGCATCCTCTTCGGCCATTTGTTCGGCCTGCTGACGCCGCACTGGATGTATGAATCCTTCCTCGCTATCGCCACCAAGCAGAAGCTGGCGATGGCGGCGGGGGGCGTGTTCGGCATCATGACGCTGGTGGGCGGTTTGCTGCTGCTGAAGCGTCGTCTGTTCAGTCCGCGCGTTCGTGCAACCTCAACTCCTGCCGATATGCTGATCCTGATAATTCTGCTGGTGCAGTGCGCGCTGGGTCTGACAACGATCCTCTTCTCGATGCAGCATCTCGACGGTGCCGACATGATGAAGCTGGTGGGCTGGGCGCAGGCCATTGTCACCTTCCGCGGCGGCGCCTCTGAATCGCTGGCCGGGGTAGAGTGGATCTACCGGGTGCATCTGGTACTCGGCATGACTATTTTTCTGCTGTTTCCGTTTACGCGACTGGTTCACGTCTGGAGCGCGCCGGTGGAATATTTCACCCGCCGCTATCAGGTGGTAAGAGCCCGCCGCTGATAATCGCCTCGCGCCAGCTATATTAATGGCTGGCGCGAAATTACGCCCGCCGCTAATTGACTTTTCTGTAACCCCACCGCGCCTTTACAGTAACTGAGATAACGCATTTTTATTTAAGTTACTTAACATTTTTATTAACTCTTTTTACTTAGACGCTGTGACAAGGATCGCATTACTCCCTACGCTTAAGCTCAGGTAATAATAAAAAGGTGAAGCGTGAATGTTGATAAAAATGAAGCGAGAGCGATCCCACACTGAAGACCGCTATCTTGCCGTCTGGCTGGCGACAGCGGCTGGCCTGCTTAACGCTATGGCGTTAGGCGCCTTTGGCTTTTTTCCTTCACATATGTCGGGCAATACTTCACAGCTCTCCAGCGAAGTGAATAACAGCGATCTGCGCGATCTCACCTTTCTCGGCTGCCTGCTGCTGGCCTTTGTCGCGGGCGCGGTCACCGCGCGGCTGGCGGTGATTGCCGGACTTAAACACAATATGCGCACCATTTTCTGTCAGGTGCTGGTAGCGGAAGGGATCGCCCTGTTGTGTCTGTCGCTGTTCGAAATCTTTTTCTACTCTTCCGGCAATAACCGCGAAGTCTTAGTACTGCTCGGTTTTCTGATGGGCGTGCATAACTCCACCTCAACGCAGTTATCTAACGGACGCGTGCGCGCCACGCATATCACCGGCACCCTGACCGATGCCGGCATCTCCTTCGCCTCTGTGCTGAGCGCAATGCTACGCCGCGACCCGTCGAAAAACGCGCATGCGCAAAAGAAGCAGCTGAAAACGCACCTGACCACTATCTTCTCGTTTCTCGGCGGCGGGATTGTCGGGCTGTGGCTGTTTCGTCACGCAGGGTTTCACGCGATGGCGGTGCTGGGTGCGGTATTGATTTTACTGGCGCTGACGTCGATGGCGATGACGCTGATGCGCGTGAGAAGAGTGGTGCCGAAACGTGGCATTATCGCTGCGGGCAGAACGGCGAAATAGCCTGCCCGGCAATCAGCGTCCAACATGTCTAAAGTCGAACCAAAGACGCTACCCTCTTGAATCAAGTTTACCGCTGCGAAAGGGTTCAAGAGGGAGAATGTTTACCTCTCTGGCAGCGGACGCTGGAGCAGGACAGACGTTACAGTGCATCTGGAAAACAGAAAGGGAATGTCGCTCTCCGTTAAGTAAAAGCGAATCTGACATCATAAGCGGGCTTGTTCTTTCCACAGAGAGTAGTAGCGTCCTCTCTGCTGAAGCAGCTCATTATGCGTTCCCTCAGCCTCTATTAAACCATTCTGAAGAACGAAAATTCGATCCATTCCTGTTATGGATGATAACCGATGCGCAATTGCGATAACCGTTTTCCCTGCCATTACCTCATTCAGTGAATCACGAATTTCAGCTTCCGTAAGAGAGTCGAGCGCTGAGGTAGCCTCATCCAGAATTAACACCGGAGCATTACGCAAAATAGCCCGACAGATGCTCAGTCGCTGGCGCTGACCGCCCGACAACTTGACACCGCGATCGCCAGTGAGGGTCTCAAATCCGCTATGGGTACCGTCTGTAGCCTGAAGAATAAAATCCAGCGCCTTCGCTTTTTTTGCTGCCTTCCATACGTCTTCTTTGGTGAATTGAGAGCAGCCAAAGGTTATATTTTCATAAATAGTACGATTAAACAGTAAGTTATCCTGATTGACTATGCTGAACTGCTGACGAAGATCATGTCGGTTTAGTTCCCTGATGTCCACGCCATCAAGCATAATTTCTCCCTGCTCAGGATCGTAAAATCGCATCAGCAAACTGATTAACGTCGATTTACCGCAGCCAGATTCTCCCACAATCGCGACTTTTTCTCCGGGGCGGATATGCAGGTTTATTCCCTGAATAATCCTTTTACCCGCAGCATACTGAAAATGCAGATCATGAATTTTTATCTCGCCTGCGCTGCTATCTCTCAGTATCGGGAGAGTGCCGTCGGTAATTTGATTCTGGTAATCTATTGTCTCAACAGAAGCATTAAATAACCCCAGCGACCGCATCGCACCGGTTAATTGCTCCATCAGAGCAGAGAGCTGACTTTCCATACGCAAAACTAGCCCGAACACAGCTGAAATCTCTCCCACTGAAAGCAGCCCTTCGCGCCATGATAAAATTGAGATATAGCCTGCTGCGACTATTGCCGTTGAGCTGGTTAGCAACAGAAGCATCTCTGCCGTGGTAATGGCTCGCAGAAAACTTTCATTCTTATTTATAAAATCGCTCAGCCTGTGACGCATAAACTCACTATCATCTCCCTGGGGCGAAAGTGATTTGACATTAATTATATTGGAAAAAATATCGACAAGATGGCCGTTGATTATATTGGAAGAGTCAGCTGATTTACGGGACAGTCTTTTTATTTCAGGCGCATATTTTACTGAAAGAGCGAGATAAAGTGCCAGCCAAAGAATAACTACAGCCGTGAACCCTGTATTAATGAAACTCATATACCCCAGCGTTAAAAGGATAAAGGCAACATTCGACCCTATTCTTTGCAATACGCTAAGTAAGAATTCTGTCGCGGCCTGTCCGGCCTGCCAGACAGCGGATGCAATTTTTCCGGCGTGATTATGGTTAAAAAAAGCAAGGTCATTATTAATCACCTTGTTATAAAGTAACCAGCGGATCATAGGGCTAAAACGGGCGCGAAGGCATTGATCGCAAAGTAATCCCAGGCTCAATGCTGAGAGCGGCCGAACAACAAGAAACAGCACTGCGGTAAGGACCAGTAACTGATTTTGTGTAACCAGATGAGCGACAGCAGGTTGCAGAGTGCCGTTCAGAGAATCAATTACCAGCCCCAGGGTATAAATTATACCGACATCAACGGCGGCTTTAATCAGTCCGGCGAGAGCAATGAGCACAACAATAAATTTTATTTTTTTAACGAAATACCATATCCCCTGTCTCTTCTCTGTAAAACAGATATCTTTTTCCGGGAAGGGCGTCAGTAAGTTTTCAAAGAAATGAAAGAGCCTTGCTAACATAGGTTTTCCTTAACTGGATATCATGATGGCCAGCGGCGGTGCCGTCATTTCAAATTGCGATAGCGTTAATATACGGCTTGTTATCATTGACCGTGCGGACTTTACGTTTCTCGGCGGCGGGATTGTCGGGCTGTGGCTGTTTCGTCACGCAGGGTTTCACGCGATGGCGGTGCTGGGTGCGGTACTGATTTTACTGGCGCTGACGTCGATGGCGATGACGCTGATGCGCGTCAGAAGAGTGGTGCCGAAACGTGGCATTGTCGCTGCGGGCAGAACGGCGAAATAGCCTTAACCCCGTCGGAAAATAGAGGCGGGAAGCGCTGGGGAAGGGAGCACGGCACCGGCGATTAAATGCGTGCTTGTGCCTTCCCCAGCAAGGAATAGCTTCCCGTTCGTTCGCTTAGCCGTCCGCCGCTGCGGTGCATCGATGCCCCTTATTTTTGTCCGTAATAGGCATTGGGGCCATGCTTACGCAGAAAATGCTTGTTCATCAGATAATCATCTATTTCCGCAAGCTGTGGATTAATGCCGCGCGCAATCCACGCCATTTTCGCCACCTCTTCCAGCACCACGGCATTATGCACCGCCTCATGCGCATCTTTACCCCAGGCGAATGGGCCATGCTGACAGACCACGACTCCCGGCGTATGCAGCGGCTCACTTGCGCCCAGCGTTTCGATAATCACCTTACCGGTGTTTAGCTCATAATCACCCTCAACCTCCGCCTGGGTAAGCGCCCGCGTGCAGGGAATATTGCCAAAGAAGTAGTCGGCATGCGTCGTTCCCAGCGCCGGGATTGCCCGCCCCGCCTGTGCCCAGGCGGTGGCGTGCGTTGAATGGGTATGCACGACACCGCCAATCTCAGGGTAACGTCGGTAAAGCGCCAGATGGGTTGCGGTATCGGAAGAGGGCCGCCATTTTCCCTCGACCACATCGCCCTGGAGATTGACCACCACCATATCCTCCACGCTCAGTCTGTCATAGGGCACGCCGCTCGGCTTAATCACCACCAGACTCCGCTCACGATCGATAGCGCTGACGTTGCCCCAGGTAAAGGTCACCAGGCCATAACGCGGCAGATCCGCGTTGGCTTCATACACCTGCTGTTTGAGCCGAAGCATGTTCCGCCTCCAGTAAGCCAGCCTTCGCCATCCGTTCACGTACCCAGTCCCGCGCGCTGGCCACTTCGGCGACCGGATCGTCGGCGGTTTCACTCCACATCTCAATCAGATAGGGGCCGCAGTAGCCCGTCTGCTTCAGGGTGTTAAAACAGCGTTCAAAATCCACCACGCCGGTGCCGAAGGGAACATTTTTAAACACGCCCGGCCGCGTATCCTTTACGTGAATCGCCACGATATGCCCGATGCCCGCCTGAAGCTCCATCTGTACGTCGTTATCCCATGCCGACAGGTTGCCGATATCTGGATAGAGCTGGAACCAGGGGTTATTCAGGTAGTGCGCATAGCCCAGCGCCTTGCTGATGGAGTTCATCAGCGGATAGTCCATGATCTCCATCGCCAGCGTGACCTGCGCGCGGCTCGCCATCTCGACGCTCTCTTTCAGGCCGTCACGAAAACGACGACGCGTCTCATCGTTGGCTTGCTGATAGTAAACGTCATAACCCGCCAGCTGGATAACGCGGATGCCGACATCCTGCGCCAGAGCAATCGCTTTCCGCATGATCTCCAGCCCCTGGGCACGCACCCCGTCATCCTCGCTTCCCAGAGGAAAACGGCGGTGGGCGCTCAGGCACAGTGAGGGGACGCGAACCCCCGTTTCAGCGATGGCGCTGACCAGCGCCAGCCGTTGCTCCCGCCGCCAGTCGAGGCGAGCAAGGCGCTGGTCCGTCTCATCCACCGACATCTCAACAAAATCGAACCCCAGCTGCTTCGCCAGCTGGAGCCGCTCCAGCCAGTCATCCCCAGCAGGAAGCGCTTTCTCATAGATGCCGAGCGGAACCGGTTTAAACGACATAGCGGCTCCTTAGCCCCAGAGCTGAGTGATGACGTGTTTAAACTGACGCGCTGCCTCTACCGGCGAAGCCGCATCCCGAATGCTGCGACCCGCAATAAAGACGTGGATGGGGATGCCTTTAAACAGCGGCAGATCGTCCAGCGCCAGCCCGCCGGTGACGGTCACTTTGAAGCCCATATCCGCCAGGCGCCTGATGGCGCTGATATCCGCATCTCCCCAGGAGACGCCTGCGGCCTGCGCATCACGACTGCGGTGATAAACCACCTGCTGGATGCCCGCCTCGCGCCACGCCTGCGCCTGTTCCCACGTCCAGAAACCGGTGAGTTCAATCTGCACGTCGCCGTTGTAGCCTCTGGCGACCTCCAGCGCGCCTTTCGCCGTGTTGATATCAGCACAGCAGATTACCGTGACCCAGTCGGCCTGGGCTTCAAAACACATCTTCGACAGGATGGTGCCGGCATCGGCGATTTTGGCATCCGCCAGCACGATTTTGTGCGGATACAGCGCCTTGAGGTCACGCACGGCCCGCACTCCTTCGCCGACACAGAGAATGGTGCCGACTTCGATGATATCGACCTCCTCTGCAATCAGGCGGGTGGTGGCGTAGGCGTCGGATAGGGTCTGGTTATCCAGCGCAACCTGCAACATAGGTAATGACATGTTCAGCTCCTGTTAAACTGCCGCCGCGGTGGCGTTATCGATTAAGTTGAGTACGTCCTGTCCGGTTCGGCAGGCGCGTAAGCGGTCAAAATTGGCTTCGTCGTTGAACAGGTTGACGATCTGCATGATCCCCACTTCCTGATGGGTATGCGCATCCACAGCGGCCATGGTGATCAGAATGTCCACCGGGTCGTTATCTTCGTGGTTGAACAGCAGCGGAGTTTTCAGCGTCACCAGCGCAAAGCCGGTTTTCTTCACGCCTTCTTCCGGGCGGCCGTGCGGCATTGCCAGTCCCGGCGCGATAACAAAATAGGGGCCGTGCTGCGCCACGCCGTCGAGAATGGCCTGGTAATAGCGCGGCTCTACCACATCCGCCCTGACCAGCAGATCGACGCCCAGCCTGACCGCCTCCTGCCAGGTGCTGGCCTCGGCCTGGAGAAGAATCGCGTTATTTTCCGCCAGCGAATCACGTAATTTCATCGCGCGTCCTTACCTCACGTCCTGAGGGAAATGTGCGTTGATCACTTCAAGCAGTTTTGGACCGAAATCCGCAGGCGACAGCATATTGCGCACGCCCACCACATATTTGTTGCCTGAGACGCTGATTTCGCCGGCGATGTGGGTCGATGCGATAATGATATCTGCACCGTTCAGTTCACTTTTATATTCACCCACTGCGCAGCTGCTTACCGTATGGTCGATATTTGACTGGGTCAGAAACTGGCCCACTTTCATCTTCATGATCATGGAGCTGCCTTGTCCGTTGCCACACACGGCCAGGATACGTACGGTCATAATCGAAACTCCTTAGTGAGTAGAGAGTTCTGCGGGTTGTTCTGCATCTTCTTCTTGTCGCAAAGAACGGCCTGCGAAAAACATATAGGCCAGCGCAGTCAGGATGATGACGGCCATAAAAATCAGTCCAAGCGAGGCGAAGCCCTGCATCACAGGGGGAGCCAGAATTGACCAGTCCGCCATGCCCATCCAGGCGCTCATGGCGGTGAGCCTGACGGCCCACACGCAGCCGAAGATTTCAATCATTCCCATCACCAGACAGATCTTCAGCGCCGCGCGCCAGCCGCCAAAATGGTTAGCAAACACGCCGATGGTGGCGTTGGAGAAGAACATCGGAATAAAGCCGGGAATGATCAGAATCGACGAGCCACAGCCGACCAGAATGCCCACCGCAATCAGCTGGCCAATGGTGCCCCACATAAAGCCCCAGACCACGGCATTAGGGGCGAAGCTGTAGATAGCCGCACAGTCGATCGCCAGAACCGCGCCGGGGATCAGGCGCTGAGAGATGCCGTTAAAGGCTTCCGATAGCTCAGCGACGAACATGCGCACGCCCTGAGTGATAATGAAAATCGCCACCGCGAAAGAGAAGCCGGTTTGCAGCAGATAGACCGTCCAGTGGGTTTTGCCCGCCATCGCCTGAACAACGTTGATGCCAAAGGAGAGCAGAATGGCACCAAAAAAGAGAGTCATCACAATGGCGGTGGAGACGATGTTGTCGTGGAAGATGTTCAGCCAGCCCGGCAGCTTGAGATCTTCCACGCTCTCTTCAGGTTTACCCAGGCGGGGGGCAATCTTACAGGCTATCCAGGAGGCGAACTGCTGCTGATGCCCAACAGAGAAACCGCAGCCGTCGGTCACGGCCTGGGTGGGTTTGTACATCATGTTGGCGGTGATCCCCCAGTAGAGCGATACCAGCACCGCGGTGCAGATAATCGTGGTCCACATGGCGTAACCGAAGATATAGAACGAAACCGCCACCAGGCCCGCCTGCTGAAACATAATATGACCGGTCAGCATGATGGTGCGAATGCCGGTCATGCGGCGCAGCAGCACGTAAAGGATGTTCAGCGCCAGCGCGAGCAGAACGGCGTAGCCCACCCAGCTATAGGCATCCCCCATGCGATCGATGGTGGCCATCATCGAGGCGTAGGTGTCAGAGATGGCGCCGTTAATGCCATACACCTCTGACATTTTGGCGACCACCGGCTTAAAGGTGCTGGTCAGGATGCCTGAACCCGCCTGCAGCAGCATAAAGCCAATAATGGTTTTAATGGTGCCTTTGATAATCACGCTGACGCTTTTGCGCAGCAGGATATAACCCAGACAGGTCACAATCCCCAGCAACAGCGGAGCGTTGGTCATCACCTGATGAAAGAACAGGGTAAAAATGTTGTAGAGGATCTCCATAACGCTCTCCAGAAAGGAAAACACAAGGGGCAATCCCTGTGTGGTCAGTGCCAACACTCTAGTAATCACCAAAAATCACCACAAGATCACTTTTGATTATTTGTGACGCGCCATGCAAATTATTTTTGTGCGCCATGCCATGATCGCTCCTGCCTGTAACGCCCCTGAATTAAAGGTTACCCCGCTAATATATAAGTAAAAAGCATATTTATTAGCCAGTTAAGTACGGGTGTTGCAGCGGGTATGCAAATGTCACTGGCGTAATCAAGGCGTTGCAAACCGAATCAAAGCGTGTCAGTATCAATCAAAGATAATCATATCGTGATTACTTTTGATTTCATTAAGGAGTGGAACCGATGAGTAAAGTGAACACCATCACCCGCGAATCCTGGATTTTGAGCACGTTCCCGGAGTGGGGCAGCTGGCTAAACGAAGAGATTGAGCAGGAGCAGGTCGCGCCGGGTACCTTTACGATGTGGTGGCTGGGCTGTACCGGGATCTGGCTTAAGTCAGAGGGCGGGGCCAATATTTGCATCGATTTCTGGTGCGGCACCGGCAAGCAGAGCCACGGCAGCGGGCTGATGAAAAAAGGGCATCAGATGCAGCGTATGAGCGGGGTGGAAAAGCTCCAGCCCAACCTGCGCACCACTCCTTTTGTGCTCGACCCTTTTGCCATTCGGCAGATCGATGCGGTGCTCGCCACGCACGATCACAACGATCATATTGATGTCAACGTGGCCGCCGCCGTGATGCAAAACTGCGCGGAGACGGTGCCCTTTATCGGGCCTCAGAGCTGCGTGGATATCTGGATCGGCTGGGGAGTGCCAGAAGCGCGCTGCATCGTGGTGAAGCCGGGCGATGAGATAAAAATCAAAGATACGGTGATTCATGCGCTGGATGCGTTTGACCGCACCGCGCTGATTACCCTGCCAGCCGATCAGAAAGCCGCGGGCATGCTACCTGATAATATGGACGCGCGCGCGGTCAACTACCTGTTCAAAACCCCCGGCGGTTCGCTTTATCACAGCGGTGACTCTCACTACTCTAACTACTATGCGAAGCACGGAAATGACCATCAGATCGACGTGGCGCTTGGCTCATATGGTGAAAATCCGCGCGGCATCACGGATAAAATGACCAGTGCCGATATGTTGCGTATGGCTGAAGCGCTGAAAACCCGCGTGGTGATCCCATTCCACCACGATATCTGGTCAAACTTTCAGGCCGATCCCCAGGAGATCCGCGTGCTGTGGGAGATGAAAAAAGATCGGCTGAACTATGGCTTCAAGCCCTTTATCTGGCAGGTCGGCGGCAAGTTCACCTGGCCGCTGGATAAAGACAAGCTGGAATATCACTATCCGCGCGGTTTTGATGACTGTTTTACAGCTGAACCCGATCTACCCTTTAAGTCTTTTCTTTAGGGCTGAGGTGCCGGATAATCCGGCACCTTCCGCTTGACGGTCGGTCAAACAAAAACAGGTAGCAGAATGACTGAAACACAGCGACATCATCTTTTAATTAATCTGCTGCGTGAACACGATGTGCTTAGCGTCAGTGAGATTACTGAACTTTTGGGTACCTCTCCGGCCACCACCCGGCGCGACATTATTCGCCTCGATAAAGAGGGGAAAGTGCGTAAAGTCCGCAATGGCGCCGAAGCCATCACGCCGGAACGCGAGACCTGGCTCCCGCTTAATCCTAACCGGGCGCCAAACCATGACGAGAAGGTGCGCATCGCCCGGGCGGCGTCGACTTTCATTCATCCCGGCGAAAGTGTGGTGATTAACTGCGGTTCGACGGCGTTTCTGCTGGGCCAGGAAATCTGCAACAAGAAAGTACAAATCATCACTAACTATCTGCCTCTGGCCAACTACCTGATTGAACATGACCATGAAAGCGTCATTATCATGGGGGGCCAGTACAGTAAAAATCATTCGATCATTTTGCCGCCCCAGGAGAGCAGCAGCAGCCTCTATGCCGGTCACTGGATGTTTACCAGCGGCGGCGGGCTGACCGCCGAAGGGCTGTATAAAACGGATATGCTGACGGCGATTTCTGAGCAGCAAATGCTGGGAATGGTCGGGAAGCTGGGCGTGCTGGTGGACAGCAGCAAGCTGGGCCAGCGCGCGGGCATGCTGTTCAGCAAGGCGGAGAATATCGATCTGGTGATCACCGGCCAGCAGGCCGATGCCGGGATTGTAAACGCGCTGAAAGCGCAGGGTATCGAGGTGGTGCTGGTATAGCGCTGCGAATGCGCCGCAGGCCGTTGCGTGCGGCCTGGCGCGGCGCAAAAAAAAGCCGGTAACCTGAGTTACCGGCTTTTTCGCCTCTAAGCGGCTTAGCCTACCAGCGGCTTCGCGGTTTTCTCAACCAGCGCCAGCAGGACTTTCACATCTTCCAGCGTGACGGTGGGGTTAAGCAGCGTCAGCTTCAGGCAGGTTACGCCGTTGTGCTCGGTCACGCCGACGTTGGCGCGGCCCGATTCCAGCAGCGCGTCGCCGATGCGCTGGTTCAGCAGCGCGGTTTCGGCAAGATCGTGACAGCCGGTTTCCGGATGGAAGCGGAACAGCACGCTCGCCAGCTGCGGCTTCATCACCAGCTCAAGCAGCGGATGGGCGCTGATATATTTCGCGACCTGCTGTGCAAGGGTGACGCCGTGATCGATGATCGCCGCGTACTGTTTTTGACCCAGCGCTTCCAGACCCATCCACAGCTTCAGCGCGTCGAAACGGCGCGTGGTCTGCAGCGATTTGGATACCAGGTTCGGCACGCCCGCCTCTTCGTCAAACTCAGAGTTCAGGTAAGCCGCCTGGTAGCGCATCAGCTCATAGTTCGCCGCATCTTTCAGCAGGAAAGCGCCGCAGCTGATGGTCTGGAAATACTGCTTGTGGAAGTCCAGGGTAACGGAATCCACCAGCTCCAGGCCGTCCAGATAGTCGCGATATTTTTCCGACAGCAGCAGCGCGCCGCCCCAGGCTGCATCGACGTGTACCCAGATATTGTTCTGGGCCGCCAGCGCGGCGATGTCGCGCAGCGGATCGATAGCGCCCGCGTCAGTGGTGCCTGCGGTGGCAACGATCGCCAGGATCTGTTCGCCGTTGGCTTTCGCCTGGGCGATCTTCTCCGCCAAATCGGTTACGTCCATACGGGCGTATTCGTCGGTTTTCACTTGGGTTACGCACTGGTAGCCCAGGCCGAGCAGCGCCATATTCTTCTGTACGGAGAAGTGGGCGTTTTCAGAACAGAAGACCTTCAGCTTGCGCAGATCGCCTGTCAGGCCATCCTGCTGCACTGAGTGGCCCTGACGCGCAAAAAACGCGTCGCGCGCCAGCATCAGGCCCATCAGGTTGCTCTGGGTGCCGCCGCTGGTGAAGACGCCCGCGTCGCCCGCTTCATAGCCAACCTGGGCGCGCAGCCACTCGATCAGCTTCATCTCAATGATGGTCGCCGACGGGCTCTGGTCCCAGGAATCCATGCTCTGGTTGGTGGCGTTGATCAGCACTTCCGCCGCCTGGCTGACTACCAGGCTCGGACAGTGCAGATGCGCCACGCACTGCGGGTGATGCACCGCCAGGCTGTCCTTCAGGAAGAACTCCACCGCGCGCTCAATGGCAGCCTGGTTGCCCAGACCGGTCGGGTTGAAGTCCAGCGCAATACGCTCGCGCAGTTCCGCGACGGTTTTGCCCTGATACATTTCAGGCTGCTTCAGCCACTCAACAACCGCTTTGCTGCTCTGCTCGATAACCTGCTGATAGGCTTCGATGCTCTGCGCCGAGCCCGCCAGGATCGGATTTAATTCAGACATGATTGCATTCCGCTCCACTTAAACCGGCTGCACGCCAGCGGCCAGCAGCGCCTGCTCGAACTTATCGAGGAAGACTTCCAGCTCCTGGTTGGTGATCAGCAGGGAAGGCAGCAGACGCAGCACGCAGCCGTGACGGCCGCCGCGCTCGAGGATCAGGCCCGCTTCAAAGCATTTTTTCTGCAGCAGGGCAGAGAGATCGCCGTCCGCCGGATAGCAGCCCAGCTGATCTTTGGCTTCGTTCGGCTTCACAATCTCGATGCCGATCATCAGGCCCAGACCGCGTACGTGACCGATAACCGGGAAGCGTTTCTGCATCTCAGCCAGTTTGCCTTTCAGCCACTCGCCTTGCTGCGCCACTTTGTCGGCGATGTTCTGCTCTTTCAGGATTTTCAGCGTGGTCAGGCCGGTCGCCATCGCCAGCTGGTTGCCGCGGAAAGTACCGGTGTGGTGGCCCGGCGCCCAGGCGTCGAACTGCTTTTTGATACCCAGTACGGCGAGCGGCAGACCACCGCCCACAGCTTTGGACATCACAATAATGTCTGGCTGAATGCCGGCGTGTTCAAAGGCGAAGAATTTACCGGTGCGCGCAAAGCCCGCCTGCACTTCGTCGATGATCAGCAGAATACCGTGCTCTTCGGTCACCTTACGGATACGCTGCAGCCACTCGGCCGGTGCCGGGTTTACGCCGCCTTCGCCCTGAACCGCTTCCAGGATCACCGCCGCAGGTTTGCGCACGCCGCTTTCCACGTCGTTGATCAGGTTTTCGAAGTAGTAGGTCAGCGCTTTCACGCCCGCTTCGCCGCCGATGCCCAGCGGGCAGCGGTAAAGGTGCGGATAAGGCATAAACTGCACTTCCGGCATCATGCCGTTGACCGCTTCTTTCGGCGACAGGTTACCGGTGACCGAGAGCGCGCCGTGGGTCATGCCGTGGTAGCCGCCGGAGAAGGCAATAACGCCTGAACGGCCGGTGGCTTTTTTCGCCAGCTTGATGGCTGCTTCTACCGCGTCCGCGCCGGACGGGCCGGTGAACTGCAGTTTGTACTCTTTACCCTGGCCCGGCAGCAGCGACAGCAGGTATTCAGAGAACGCATCTTTTAAGGGCGTTGTCAGATCGAGAGTATGTAACGGCAAGCCGCTGGTAATGACATTTTGGATGCTCTGCAATACGTCAGGATGATTGTGACCCAGCGCCAGCGTACCCGCGCCTGCCAGGCAGTCGAGGTACTCTTTGTTGTCGGCGTCGGTGATCCATACGCCTTTCGCCTGGGTAATCGCTAACGGTAACTTGCGGGGATAACTTCTGACGTTTGATTCGAACTCAGCCTGACGGGCCAAATAGGTTTCATTGTTTGCGTTTGAAGTGGCATCTAAAGAATCAATACGGACTTTATCCGTCATCATATCTCTCCTACAACCGGGGCAATCGTATGTGCCGCAGTTGAATGATTGTTAAAAAATCGGGTTACCTGATTTTAGGCGCGGCCAATATAGAGCTTTTGCGATTCGGGCTCAATCTTTTATTTTGTTTAGATTCATTCGCGTTTATATATAACAAACCTTTCCTGCCATGCGGCCTGCCAGCAAAGTATGCGCGCCCCTGATGACGCCTGTGTTAACAAGGTGTGACGGCGTAGCGCAGCCGGCAGGTTTAACTGCAAAAAAAAACGCTAACCGAAGAAGAAACAGGCAATTAAAGGCCTTTTTTGTTGACGTATTAAACAAACGACGCGGTGAAAATTATCACGCCATAAATTAATCCGCAGCGCGAAGGTTAAGTTATATAAAAGGCTTAACCTTACGTGCGGGAAACATATTTAAACCAAATTGTTTAAACCGGAAATCTTTAGCGCAGCAGCGAGGGAAGCAGCGCAGCGGAAACCGAATCGCGCAGCAGGCGCTGCGCCTGAAGGTCCAGGCTACGGTTTTGCCACAGGGTTATCCCGATGCGGCCCGCCGCAGGCAGCGTCCCGTCGACAATATGCAGGCCGGACGGCAGACCCACAGGCGAGCGCAGCGTAATCCCCAGGCCCGCCTGAACCGCCGCCCAGATGCCGCTAAGGCTCGGACTGGTAAAGATAATGCGCCAGGGGATCCCGGCGCCGTCCAGCGCGGCGATAGCGCGCGAGCGCATCTGACAGGGCGCATCAAACATCACCAGCGGTAAAGGTTCGCCGCTCGCCAGCAGCCTGGTGACCTCACTCTGCGACGAAGCGATCCACACCAGCGGGCATTCCCCTAAAAACTCGCTCTCATCCAGCACCTGCTCAGGCTGCCACAGCAGTGCGATATCGACCTGACGTTCAAGCGCCGCCTGGCGCAGGGCGCGGTTGCGGTCAATGCGCGCCGTCAGATTGAGATGCGGATGCTGACGCGCCAGCTGGCTTAGCAGGGCGGGCATCAGGGATTCGCCAAAATCCTCCTGCATGGCGATACGCAGCTCTCCCTTTAGCAGTTCGCCGCGCACGGCGCGCTGCGCTTCATCGTTAAGCGCCAGCAAACGACGCGCGTAGCTCAGCAGCATCTCGCCGCTGGGCGTGAGCGCCAGCTTGCGGCCCTGCTTCACCACCAGCTCAGCGCCGCACTGCGCTTCCAGCTTTTTAAGCTGCGCGCTGACGGCGGAGGTAGAACGACAGAGACGCTGGGCGGCGAGGGCGAAGCTATCGTATTCGATGCCCGCCACGAAACTGCGCAGCGCATCCATATCGAGAGAGACCGGAAGTTTATTCATATCGTCCTGCTTTTCGGGATGAACCGTGCTGAATAATTTGATTTTCAGGATAGTAGCAGAGGACGACACTGCAGGTGAGCGATAAATCCTGAGAGGAGCCACACCATCATGAGCAATGCACTCGATAAAGAGACCCTGCAGCAGGTTGCGCCAAAACTGGCGGAGATCACGCATAGCCTGCTATTCGGCGATATCTGGCGGCGCGACATCCTGACGCCGCGCGAACGCAGCCTGATCACCCTGGCCTGTCTCGCCGCGCTGGGACGGGAGAAACAGCTCGGCTGGCATATCGGCTTCGCCGGCGAAAACGGCCTGAGCCGTCGCGAACTCAGCGAAGCCTTTACCCACCTGGCCTTTTATGCCGGCTGGCCCGCCGCCGTAACCGCGCTGCACTATTTGCCAGAGGAGGACAATGCCGGGGAGAAGCAGTCATGCCGCTGACCCGAATTACGCTGCCTGAGCAGACCAGCGAGGCGCGCATCGCGCTGATCGGCGACATCCTGCACCGCACGCTGGTAGATACCTTTGACGTTCCGCCGCAAGACCGGTTTCAGATAGTGGAAAAACTGCCCGCGTCGCAGCGGATTTATGATCCGCACTACCTGAGCGGCGGGCGCAGCGACGATTTTATGCTTTTTACCCTGCTTGCCGGCAAACCGCGCTCGGCGGCGCAGAAAGCCGCGCTGTGCCGTACGCTGACGCAGCGGCTGGCGGAGCAGCTCGCCGTCCGTCCCGACGACGTGATGGTGGTGATCCAGTTTAACAGCGCAGGCGACTGGAGCTTTAGCAACGGCACCATGCTCGCCGGGGAGGCGCAATGATCCTGATGCACTATCGCTTTACGCTGCCCGCCGATTACGACATGGCGATTATCGAGCGCCGCATCGCAGAAAACGGCGCCAGGCTCGACGGCTTTCCCGATCTGACATTTAAGGCTTATCTCTATGCGCGACGCGATGAGGGGGCAAGAGCGAATTGCTACGCGCCGCTCTATCTCTGGCGCGACACCGACGGGATGATCCGTTTCTTACAGAGCGCCGGTTTCGCCAGGCTCACAGAGGATTTCGGCTGGCCCGCGATTCAAAGCTGGCTGGGAATAAAAGCGCCGCCGGTCGCCACGCTGCGCGACGCGCGCTTCGCGGTGCTGCGCTCTGAACCGGTTGCCCCCTATAGCGAACTGGCGGCGCTGAACCTGCAGGCGGCGCTGGTCGGCTGGGATATTTCGGCCCAGACGCTGCTGCATGTCGATTTCACTGCGGAGGCGGAACGGCCGGGCGACGGTTACCGCATCGGCTACCTCGCTCTCGGCGATCCGACTATGCGAAACGCGGTAACATCCTGAAAGAATAAATTTAACATCTTTAGGCCCGCCGCCGCCGCACTCAGGGTCTGCTCGCCTACGCTAAAAAGGTTTAGCACTGGAGAGCAAGGTCGTATGAAAAAACAAAACAGTAATATTGGTATTGCGCCTTATGGCGGTTCGGCAGGCGGCTGGGGCGCACTCAAGGCGGTAGCGGATGCCATTCGCGGCCAGATGTCAGTTAAGCAGGACGTTATCGCGCTGTTCAAGGTCAATCAGCCGGAAGGGTTCGACTGTCCGGGCTGCGCCTGGCCCGATCCCCAGCACCGCTCCTCATTCGAATTTTGCGAAAATGGCGCCAAGGCGGTCTCGTGGGAGGCCACCAGCAAGCGCACCACGCCGGAATTCTTCGCTGCCCACACCGTCAGCGAACTCTGGCAGCGCAGTGCCCTTGAGCTGGAGGGCGAAGGGCGCCTGACCCATCCCATGAAATATGACGCGGCAAGCGACACTTATCAGCCCATTGAATGGGAAAAGGCGCTGAGCGAGATCGGCGCGCTGCTGCAGAGCTATGAAGATCCCGACAGCGTCGAGTTCTACACCTCCGGCCGCGCCTCCAACGAAGCGGCCTTTCTCTGGCAGCTTTTCGCCCGCGAATATGGCACCAATAACTTTCCCGACTGCTCCAATATGTGCCATGAGCCGACCAGCGTCGGGCTGCCGCAGTCAATTGGCGTAGGCAAGGGCACGGTAGAGCTGGAAGACTTCGATCACTGCGATCTGGTGCTCTGCATCGGCCACAATCCCGGCACTAACCACCCGCGGATGCTGGCGACGCTGCGCGACGTCTCAAAGCGCGGCAAAACCATCGTGGCGATCAATCCGCTGCGCGAGCGCGGCCTTGAGCGCTTTACCTCGCCGCAAAGCCCCATTGAAATGCTGTCGATGGGCTCGACGCAGCTGGCGTCTACCTATTACAAAGTGCGCGTCGGCGGCGACGCGGCGATGCTGAAAGGCGTAATGAAGACCCTGCTGTCGATGCATGAGAAAGCGCTGGCGGCGGGCGAGCCAGGGGTGATCGACGAAAGTTTTATCAACGAACATACCGAAGGGTTTGCCGCGCTGAAGGCGGATCTTGAGGCGACGGAATGGCCGCATATTTTGAAAGTCTCCGGCATGACGCTCGAAGAGATTCAAAATATCGCGCATCTTTACGCCGCGGCGGAAAACACCATTATCTGCTACGGCATGGGGATTACCCAGCACCAGTACGGTACGCAGAACGTGCAGCAGATCGCCAACCTGCTGCTGATGCGCGGCAATATCGGCAAGCGCGGCGCGGGCATCTGCCCGTTACGCGGTCACTCCAACGTTCAGGGCGATCGCACCGTCGGCATTACCGAGATCCCGCCGCAGTGGATGCTGGACAATATTGAAAAAGCGTTCGGCTTTAAGCCGCCGCAGAAGCATGGACACGGCGCGGTGGCGGCGATCCAGGCGATGCGCGACGGCAAAGCCAAAGCGCTGCTCTGCCTGGGCGGCAACCTGGCGGAGGCGATCTCCGATCCGCAGGTCACCTTTGAAGCGATGCGCAAGCTCGACCTGGTGGTGCATATGGCCACCAAGCTCAACCGCTCACACCTGCTGCTCGGCAAACATAACTACCTGTTCCCGGTGCTGGGCCGCACCGAAATCGATCGCCAGGCGTCGGGGGAGCAGAGCGTAACGGTAGAGGATTCGATGTCGATGGTGCACGCCTCGCGCGGCACGCTGAAACCCGCCTCGCCGCATCTCAAATCGGAACCGGCGCTGGTCGCCGCGCTGGCAAAAGCGACGCTGCGCAACTCGCGCGTTGACTGGGACAAAATGGCAGGCGACTACAGCTTTATTCGCGACGCCATCGAGGCGGTGTTCCCAGGCTTCGAGGATTTCAACAACCGTATTCTGACGCCTGGCGGTTTTCGCCTGCCGGTGGCAGCCTCGCAGCGGAAATGGCTGACCCCGAGCGGCAAGGCGCAGTTTAAGGTGATGCAGGGCATCAACGAAGATCCCCGCTCGCTAATCTGTCACGATCTGGTGCTGACCACGCTGCGCAGCCATGACCAGTACAACACCACGCTCTATGGCCTCAATGACCGCTATCGCGGCGTCACCGGTCGGCGCGACGTGCTGTTTATGGCGGCGGACGAGGCGGAAAAACGCCAGTTCCGCGTCGGCGATAAGGTGAATATGGTGGCGCTCGATCCTGAGGGCAACCGCACCGCACGGCGGCTCGATAATCTTACCGTGGTGGTCTATGACATGGCGCCCGGCTCGGTTGCGGCCTATTACCCTGAAGCAAACGTGATGGTGCCGCTCGACAGCCATGATACCGAGAGCGGGATCCCCGCCTACAAAAGTATCCCGGTCGCGCTGGAACGGTGCGAAGCGCCCGAGGAAACCTCAGGCGCGCTGCGCTAAAAGATCGTCAGCCAGTCAGGGGCCGCGCTAGCGGCCCTGTTTTTTACCGATGCCGTCCAGGGTGGCCAGCGCCTCATCCGGCAGCGTCAGCTGCGCCGCCGCAAGGTTTTCCCGCAGATGTTCCGGCGACGAGGTGCCGGGGATCAGCAGAATATTGGGCGAGCGCTGCAGCAGCCAGGCGAGCGCCACCTGCATCGGCGTAGCGTTAAGCTGCTGCGCCACCTGCGTCAGCTGCGTGGACTGCAGCGGCGTAAACCCGCCCAGCGGGAAGAAGGGCACATAGGCGATGCCCTGCGCGGCGAGCTTGTCGATCAGTGCGTCATCCGCGCGGTTGGCGAGATTATAAAGGTTCTGCACGCAGGCGATCTCGGTAAGCTGCTGCGCCTCTTCTACCTGACGCGCCGTGACGTTGCTTAGCCCAATATGGCGAATGACCCCTTGCTCTTTTAGCCCAATCAGCGCCCGCAGCTGCGGTTCCAGCGACCCTTCCACCGGCTTTTGCGGATTGAGCATGCTGCGCAGATTGACCACCTCCAGCACGTCGAGGTCAAGGTTACGCAGGTTATCCTCCACCGCGCTGACCAGCTCATCCGGCGAAAAAGCGGGCAGCCAGCCGCCTTTCTCGTCGCGGCGTGCGCCAACCTTGGTCACGATAATTAAATCTTCCGGGTAGGGATGCAGCGCTTTTTTAATCAGCTGATTGGTCAGGTGCGGGCCGTAGAAATCGCTGGTGTCGATATGGCGAACGCCTGCCGCGATGGCGTCACGCAGCACCTGTATCGCACGCGCCTCATCTTTTGGCGGGCCAAAGACGCCGGGGCCGGCGAGCTGCATCGCACCGTAACCTAAACGGCCGACCTCGTCGTCGCCGAGACGATAGCGAAGGGAAACCTGAGACATAGAAACCTCCTGGTGAAAGGGACCCAGTAAGTGTACTCGCTACGGTCTGGTTTCGCGTATTAAGGAAGAAGAGGGGGAAGCGGCCGCTCAGGCGACCGCGTGCAGCTGCGGTTGCGGATAGAGATGATGGACGCGACGGTCGGGGCCGCAGAGCAGAACGGGATCGCCTTTCTGCTGGCGCGTCAGAAAGTGCTGATACATCATCTCCGTCAGGCCGGCGCCGCACCAGTAAAGATGGTGCTGATGCACGTTGACTGAGGGATAAAGGGTGCAAAAGGGGCGCACTTCGACGCAGAAGCCCTGACCGCTGAGCCTGATCGCCTCCAGCCAGATATCGGTCTGGTGTTTCTCGCTGACATTTTCCAGCAGCAGTGGAATAGCGGCGGCGCGCGTGGCGTGGCGCGTCACGCTGCCCGCATGGGCGACCATCAGCTGATGGAAGCGCTCCATACGACGGCTGGCCCCGGCGCGCCTATCGTCACGCAGCCACTGGTGAAGCGGCAGCAGCAGCCGTAACACGAAATCATCGCCGGTAAAGTTGCTGGCAAGCTTGCGCAACAGCACCCTCAGCGACTGCGGGCTGCCAAATTCGAGCTGCCAGAGCATATCGCCGCGCCGTGCCGCCCAGCCGCCGGTGCGGAGAGGATGCGCGCCAGCCTGCGCCGTTTTGATCTCCCTGATGGTCGCGCCCTGGCTGGTCAGGCGCGTTATATCCATCACCTCTTGCAGCTGAGCCTCAGTCCATTCACGACCGGATGGGTATTTTTGGATAACGCCGCTTCGATACCAGCGCTTAAGATTAACCAGAGCGGCGCCCGATATCGCGCAGATGGTTTCAGACGTATAAGTCATATGCTGTCCTTGAACGGAGAGCGAATAGCCACCGCCTGCCGCAGTGGATGAATATACAGTCTGAACCTGTCAGCGGAAAATTAAAACAGCATAAAATATTGTTTTACCTGCCGTTTCGCTTATCCTGTGGGCTGTGTCCTTTGTAATTAGCAACTTACCCGCTAACGTAATGATATGTGAATATTTTATTTAAAAAGATGATTTATCGGCCGTTGAAGATAAACGCGGCGACGCGCAGCTCTTTTCTGGCGAGTCAGGGCTACGCGGTCTGCGCCGGGACGCCGCCATGCGCTTAACTTAACACAAGCATTTTAATGAGGCGGGACATGAAGCTAAAAAGGAGAAGCGATCGAGGGACGTCGTTAAATCGTTCACTACCCAGAAGCATTGCGATGGGCGGGCTGCTGCTGACGGTGGCAGTGACCGGACTTAACCTCTGGACAATGCGTGAAGCCTGGCGCGATACCGTGATTCAGTCTGAACAGATGGCGGTAAATCTTTCCCTTTCTCAGGCGCGCCAGGCGGACGACACCATATTGCAGACGGAGCTGTCGCTGCGGGAGGTGCAGCATCAGCTGACAGGCGAAATGGCGACCGGCATCGACGGCGCTGCGCTCAGCCAGACCATGCGGGAGCTGGCAAGCCGGCTGCCGCAGCTGCACGGGCTGTTTTATTACGACGCCAGCGGAAAGTGGATCGCCACCTCGATGCAGAGCATTCCCAAAGGGATTAACAACGCCGATCGTGAATATTTCAACTTTCACCGCATGAATGCGCGCGACAGCGTGCATATCGGGCCGGTATTGCGCAGCCGCAGCACCGGCGATCTGGTAATACCGGTTTCGCTGCGGGTCAACGATCTTTCCGGCGGCTTCAGCGGCGTACTGCTGGCCACTATTCGCGTCGACTACTTTCGGCACTTTTATAGCTACTATGAGCTGGGGCCGCAGGATGTGCTGGTGCTGATGCTGGCGGACAGCACGGTGCTCTACGCGCGACCGATGCCCGACAGCTATATCGGCAAAAACCTCTCCTCCAGCCACCTGTTTCAGGCGATGCTCGCCAGCGCCGACAAAGGCAGCGGCCAGTGGCGCGCCGCGCTGGATGGACAGGCGCGTATTTTCGGTTTTGCCCGCTCGGAGCGCTACGGAATGGTGGTGGCGGCGGGCTACGACAAAAATAACCTGCTGAAGAACTGGATTAAGGACCAGGTAGAAAATGTGCTGCTCGATCTGGCGCTGCTGGCGGGAATCGTGCTGCTCGGAGCTTATATCCTTAGCCAGGCGCGGCGCAGCCTGCGCTATCAGCAAGAGCTGACCCGCCTGCGCGACGAGCTGACGGCGGCGAACCTGTCGCTGGAGAACCTCGCGCTCGCCGATGGCCTGACCGGGCTGGCGAACCGCCGCCAGTTCGACCATTACCTGCAGCAGAGCCTGCTCGACGCGACGGAGCACGGCCAGCCGCTGTCGCTGATCCTGATGGATATCGACTACTTCAAGCGCTACAACGACACCTACGGCCACGTTGCCGGTGACGCCTGTCTGCAAGCGGTTGCCAGCGCGCTGCGCGGGCTGACGCTGCGCGCTGACGATAAGGTGGCAAGATATGGCGGCGAAGAGTTCGCTATTATTTTGCCGGGCGCAACCGGGCCGGACGCGCTGAAGATCGCTGACGCGGCGGTGAAAGCGGTGAGCGCGCGCAATATTCCTCATGACTCCTCGTCGATCGCCGCGCACGTCACCCTGAGCGCGGGCTGCGCGACCTTTCTGCCTGAAAGCGATCGCCCCCAGCCCCAGGTGCTGATCGAGAAGGCAGATGAGGCGCTCTATCTGGCGAAGCATGGCGGACGCAATCAGGCGCGGCGTTCTCCCTGAGCCGCTAAGGCAGAGTAGGCGCGGCGCAGTAGGTTTCGACGATCTGCGCCAGCGGCTGCGGTTTGCCGAGGTAGTAGCCCTGCAGACCGTCGCACTCCATCAGTTTTAGTTGCTCCATCTGAGAGGCAGTTTCGACCCCCTCAGCGGTAATGCTGAGGGCGTAGGCTTTGCCCAGCCCGACCATATTTTCAACAATCTTCCGCGCCTGCACGGAGTCGCTGAGCGGGAAAATAAAGGATTTATCGATTTTGATGCCGTCGAACGGAAAGGTGCGCAGATAGTTCAGCGAGGCGTAGCCGGTGCCTAAATCATCAATTAAAAACTTCACGCCCAGCGCCTTGATCGCCTGCATCACCTCAAGCGTGGTTTCCGGGTCCTGCAGCATGGCGTTTTCCGTTACCTCGATCTCCAGCCGGTTGCTCGGCAGGCCGGTGGCCTCCAGCGCGGCGCGAATACGCCGCGGCAGGCCTTTATCGCTGAACTCTACCGCGGAAAGGTTGACCGACACCGCCAGTCCCGGCAGGTCGCGGCGCGTATCTTCGCAGGCGCGCAGCAGCACCCAGTCACTCAGCGCGCTAATCAGCCCGGTCTCTTCCGCCAGCGGGATAAACTGATCGGGCATCAGCACGCCGTGCTGCGCGTGGTGCCAGCGCACCAGCGCCTCGACGGCGGTGACGCGGGCGGCGCGCACGTCGTAGCGCGGCTGCCAGGCGAGCCGCAGCTGGTCGGTGTGGATCGCCTCGCGCAGTTCGCGCTCCATTTCGCGCCGCTGTACGATCTTCTCTCCCATATCGCGCTGGTAAAAGACCCAGTTGTTGCGTCCGGCGTTTTTCGCCTTGTAGAGCGCAATATCCGCATAGCGCAGCAGATCGCCGGGGTTATTACCATCCTGCGGCGCCAGCGCAATGCCCAGGCTGGCGCCGATATAAACCTCGCCGCCGTTGATGGCGAAGGGCAGATTGATCTGGGTGATAATGCGGCTGCAGAGCGCGCTAATCTCCTCCTGGCTGGTCATGTCGGAGACGATCATCACAAACTCGTCGCCGCCGAGGCGGGCGGTCATCCCCGCCTCTTTAAGGCAGTCGCTGAAGCGCAGGGAGACCTCGTGCAGCACGCTGTCGCCGGCGGCGTGGCCGTAGAGATCGTTCACCGGCTTAAACTTATCCAGGTCGATCATGATCACCGCCAGCGGCCGATCGCTGTGCAGCGCGCCGCTAAGCTTGCCCGCAAGGCAGGCGTTCATCTGCGCGCGGTTGGGCAGGCCGGTCAGCTCATCAAACTGTGAGAGATAGCGCACGCGCGCCTCCGCCTCGACTTCCAGCGTCACGTCGGTGGCCGTGCCGCGATAGCCTTTCTTCCCCTGCGCCAGCGTAACCGGCCGCAGCGTCAGGTTGCAGAAGCGAATATGCTGCTGCGCGGATCGGTAGCGGCAGCGCAGCAGCGTCAGCGGCTCGCCGGGCTGCTCCCGCTGCGTCAGCCGCTGCGGCAAATCGGCATCGTCGAGCAGAAAAGCGTGCAGCGGCTGATGCAGCCAGTCCTGGCTGTGGTAGCCGGTGACGGCGGGAAAGCGCCCGGAGATCCAGGTAAAGCGCAGCTGCGCATCCGCTTCCCAGATCCAGTCGGTGGTGCTCTCCGCCACGTCGCGAAAGCGCTGTTCGCTGGCGGCAAGCGCCTGCTGGCTCTGCTCCAGCAGGAAGGTGCTGACGTCGCTGTGGCGCGCTTTGCGCAGCGCGTTGCGCATCAGCATGGTGGCGGTGAAAAAGGTGGCGCCCATCAGCAGCACCAGCAGCGGCAGCAGCCAGGTAAGCAGCGCGCCGCCGGGATTGTCGCTCTGCCACATCAGCGTCACGGCGCCGCCCAGCGCTGATACGCGATAGCGCGCGGTGTCGGCGGAGGCGGCGGCCAGCGCGTCGGCATAGCTGAGGTTCTTAATGCCATACTCCGCGCCGGCGCTCGCCAGCTTCGCGGGCGTGAGGCGGTCGACAAAGATCATTACAGAGGGGGGGCCTTCAACCCTGTTCACGCTGTGGTCGCCCCCTGGGGTGATCCAGGAGGCGCCAATCAGCGCCAGCTGGTCGCCGGTGCGCACCAGACGCGCGATCGCCTTGCCGTCGTTCTGCTGTAGCCACTGCTTCACAACGTTAAGCGGGTCCTGACCCAGCCACGCCTGAAAACTTTCGTGGCGCAGCGCCCCCTCAAGCACGCTGTAGCGGGTTTCGCCGCTGGGGGCGATCACGAACACCCCCTCATAGCCGAATGTGGTGAACAGCGATTCGCCCAGGTTCTGATTTTGCCAGGCCCAGTCGAGGTTTAGCACGCGATGCAGGTTATCGTAGGCTTCGCCCCATTCCGCGTTGTCGCTGAGGTGAAAACGCATGCTCTCCTCGCTGCTGGCGAACGCCTTGCCCAGCAGCAGACCGCTGCGAAGATCCGCTTTATCGTTCAGATCGTCGGCCACGCAGAGCAGCGCGGTCAGCGCGGCGCCAAAAGAGAGGCCGAGCAACACCAGCATAATAATCATCGGTTTTCTGACCAGGCCGCGCGCGCGTCCGTCAGTGGAAGAGGGGTGAGTATAAGTCGTCATCAATAGTCGCCGCGCCAGAGTGTCGATAAAGCGTATTTGAAATACTTCTCACCGTTATCGGCAGCAGAGAGGCCGGACTACAGCGCGCTGATGAAGGAATTATGACAACTGGCTGGCGGCCGCCGCGCAGGCGGACGCCGAAGAGATGACCTGTCGCCATCCTGCCGCTGGTGTCCTCCGCGATAATGGCGCTCGGATAACGCGTCGGGCTCAGGTCGTTAGCGAGAATCCCTGCAGCGGCGTCTGGAAAATGTGCAGCGCGCCGCGCAAATAAAATTAATAAAAGCGGAGACAGTGCCGATGACAGGAGAGCTAAACCCTGCCTGAACACATAAGGTCAGGGGCACTAACCTTATGGAGAACAGGATGAACATCACCCAACGCCTGCTGTTGGCATTCTCGCTGCTGTTTGGCGCGATTATTTTACAGGCCGTACTGGCTATCTCGCTGCTGTCCGGGTTTCAGGATCGCTTTGAGTATGTCCAGGCCAACGCTATTCCCTCGATCAAGGATCTGGGGAAAATGATTGATGAAGGTAACCAGCTGGCAATCACGCTCTACAAGCACCAGAGCCAGACCGAAGACGCGAAGTTTGCCGAGGTGGAAAAAAACCTCGCCGCAAGCCTGGCGCAGATCAAATCGCAGATCGACTACTACATGACCAACGATATCTCTAACGACGAGGACAAGCGTCTCACCAACGTCGCCTATGAGAACCTGCGCGTAATTAACGATCGTCTGCCGGCGTTTATCGCCGCCTCCCATGCGCATCAGGATAGCCTGACGCTCGGGATGATCGAGGGCGATACGGGCGTCGGCGCAGCGATTCGCCAGTTGATTGCCGACTACCAGAAACAGCTGACGCTCAATATCGACATCAGCAACCAGCTGCGCGACACCAACCGTAGCCAGTTTAAAATTGTGCTGTGGGCCACCATCGGCGGCGTGATCGCCACCATCGTGCTGTTCGGCCTCTTCTCTACCTTTACCATTTTGCGTATTCGCCGCAGCCTGACGGCCATGGGCAACGTGATGACGCGCGCCAGTGACAATCTCGACCTGACGCTGAACGCCGATGAGAGCCGTCGTGATGAGATTGGCAATATGGCGCGCGCCTTTAACCATCTGATGCAGCGCGTCGCATCGGCGCTCGCCTCGGTGAACCAGGCGTCGCAGTCGGTCAGCAGCGCATCGGTGCAGATTACCGCAGGCAATGAGGATCTCTCTTCGCGTACCGAGCAGCAGGCGGCGTCGCTGGAAGAGACGGCGGCCAGCATGACCCAGCTGAGCGAGACGGTACGTCAAACCGCTGACAATACCCGCCAGGCGAGCCAGCTGGCGGCCAACGCCAGCAGCCTGTCAGAAAAGAGCGGCGCATCGCTGAGTACCATGCTGGCAACAATGGACGATATTCGCGGCAGCTCGCGCAAGGTAAACGATATTGTCTCGCTGATTGAAGGCATCGCGTTCCAGACCAACATCCTGGCGCTTAACGCGGCGGTAGAAGCGGCGCGCGCTGGCGAGCACGGCAAAGGCTTCGCCGTGGTAGCGGGCGAGGTGAGAAACCTGTCGCAGCGCTCCACCGCCGCTGCCCATGAGATTAAAGCGCTGATCGAAGCCTCGCATCAGCTGACGGAAGCGGGCGCCGCGCAGGCGAGCGACGTGGGCCGCAATATGGACGTGATGAAAGATGCGATTCGCCAGGTCAGCGATCTGGTCGGCGAAATTGCCGCAGCAGCGGTCGAACAGAGTCAGGGCATCGCGCAGGTACACCAGGCGGTGAACCAGATGGACGACGTAACCCAGCAGAACGCCGCGCTGGTGGAAGAGGCGTCGGCGGCGGCGCAGTCGCTGCAGGAGCAGGCCAGCACGCTTACCGAACTGGTCGGCAAGTTCCGCATCGGCAGCACTCTCGAGTTCGCCGCGCCGCGTGCGCCGGCAGCGCAGCCGACACCTTTTCGCGCCCCTGCGCCGCAGCGCGTCGCGGTGATCAACGAAGCGGAGTGGCAGAGCTTCTGATCCCAAAGACGAGATGCCGCAGCCGGCTGAAACCGGTTGCATGCCGTTGAGGTACCATACCCATCCGGAAGCGACGACGCTTCCGGATTTTTTTAAGCTTTTCCCGCGCGCCGGGCGAGGTAGAGGCTACGGCAGTGGCCGCCGTTATTTTTTCTTATTGAGCATCGCCTGCAGGTCGGCGAAGGGGTTATAGGTGGCGGCACCGACATCCTTTTGCGCATCCTCTCCCGCCACCACGCGAGTGCCGTACTGGTCCGCTTCCGTGTATTTTTCGTGTTCATGGTCGTGACAGTAGAGGCAAAGAAGCTCCCAGTTGCTGCCATCTTCCGGGTTATTGGTGTGATCGTGATCGATATGGTGGACGGTAAGTTCGCGCAGGTTGGAATACACGAACTCGCGCGCGCAGCGTCCGCACACCCACGGATAGATTTTCAGGGCTTTCTCGCGGTAGCCGCTTTCCAGCCGCGCATAGTTTTTAGGGATCAGAGCCATGGTGGTTGTTACCTTTCAGAAGATATTGCCTGTGATGTGCGCAGGCTAGCCTGCCCGGTAACGAACATCAAGCCAGGTTTGCGCCTGGTGGCTGGCCTGACGCCCTGGTTCGCCAGCCCTGTGCGCCTGCTTATAACTTCGCGCTGTAGAGCACTGGCCCCGTAGGCTGCCCGGTTTTCGATCCGCCTTTTGGCTCCAGACTCACCGCCAGAACCGCGTTTTCCATCGAGAGCCGCCGGGTAATATCGATATTATTGACCGACCCACCCTGAATCACGCCGAGCGAAACCGGCGCCTGGCCTGCGGGGATCACCCACAGCTCCAGGCTCTTGTCGGGCGCGACGTCCATAACCTCTACCGGCGAGAGCCTGATGCGATCGCGCGCGCCATTCGCGCTGACGATCCACTGGCCGCTTTGCTGACCGCCGTTAAGCACCGTGAGCGGCGTCAGCGCTGGCGGCCGGAACGCAAAGGCGTAGAGCAGCACGGCGAAAACCAGCCCGGCAGCGGTAAGCCAGGGCAGGGTGCGCCCATAAACAGGCGCTGGCTTTCTCTCCGGCAGCGCAAGGGCGATTTTTTTCCAGACCGCTTCCGGCGGCGTCACCGGCTGCAGCTGACTCTCCATACCGTGCAGCAGCGTGATCCAGCGCGCCGTCTCCGCCTCCAGCGCCGGCTCTCTCTTCAGTCTGCGCTGAAAGCGCAGCCTTGCCGCGCCGCGCAGCGTGCCCAGCGCATATTCCGCCGCCAGTGCCCGATCGCGCCGATCGTTTACGCTCATAGTCCCACGCACTCCCGCAAATGCGCCAGACCGCGACGGATCCAGCTTTTAACTGAGCCGACGGGCTGCTGCACCCAGTCGGCGATCTCGCTATGGGACATCCCCTGATAGTAGGCCAGAGAGAGGGTCTGCCGCTGTTCACTGCTTAAATTCTGCAGGCAACGATGAAGACGCTCCGCCCGATCGCTGTGGTGCGTGCCATCCTGCAGGCCCGCCGGGGAGGAGACCCACTCATCGCTGAGCGCTTCGTCAGGCGCTGTTCGCCGCACCGCGCCGCTGCGCAGCCAGTCAATGCAGCGGTTGCGCAGGATATGGGTCATCCAGGTCAGGGGCGAACTGAGCGCGTGATTAAAGGTCGAGGCATTGTTCCAGACCGTAATAAAGCAGTCGTGCAGCACATCTTCCGCCCAGGCGCGATTGCGCAGCGTACGCAGTGCAACGGCGAACAGATAGGGCGAGGTAAGCCGGTAAAGCCGTTCAAACGCAAGGCGGTCGCCGTTGACGACCGCCTTCATTAACTGATTAAGCTGTTCGGCCTGAGTGGTGTCCATATTTTTTCCGCATGGATTTAGCGCCAGTCCGAGTATAGATAATTACTTCGGCATCAGAACAGTATCAATAACGTTAATCACGCCATTCTTCTGGTAGACGTCATAGGTGCTGATATTGGCGATATTGCCCTGAGCATCTTTTAGCTGAATATTGTGCGGGCCGTTGCTCATAATCCATAGCGGCTGGCCGTTCACCGTTTTCAGTTCGGCATGGCCGCCGCCCTGCTTAATTTTATGCTCCAGCGCTTTCATATCATATTTGCCGGCTACCACATGATAGGTGAGCACGCTGCTGAGCTTCGCCTTGTTCTCCGGTTTGAGCAGGTCATCTACCGCGCCCGCAGGAAGTCTGGCGAAAGCGGCGTTGGTGGGCGCAAAGACCGTAAAGGGGCCTTTGCCTTGCAGGGTATCCACCAGGCCCGCCGCCTTAACGGCCGCCACCAGGGTGGTGTGATCTCGGGAATTTAATGCATTTTCGACAATATTTTTTTGCGGATACATCGCTGCGCCGCCAACCATAACAGCGTCATCATTCATCGCGGCCCATGAGCCTGCTGAAACGAAAAGGGCAGCGAACACAACGGAAAGGCTGATTAACTTTTTCATCATATATCCTCGTTGAAGGAGCAATAAGGTTGCTCACAAAGGGATATACGCGTGAGAAGGGCAACTGGATGCAGCGGCGGAAAATTATTTTTAACTGCTGATGGCGGCGTGACGAGGGAAGGGGATGCGCCGCGCTCTCCTTGCCGTAGAGATCGAGGCTGCAAGTTAATCCGGTCAGGCGAAAACGCCCAACCGGACGGCACTCTTTTGCAGCGCCTGGCGGCGTTACTTAGCCATTAACTCTTTTCGGACAATCTCCGCGCCCGCGCTTAAGGCGTTGAGCTTGCCGTTGGCTACGTGACGAGGCAACGGGATCATGCCGCAGTTAGTGCAGGGATAGAGCTTATCGGCGTCAACAAACTGCAGCGCCTTGCGCAGGGTGCTGGCAACCTCTTCAGGGGTCTCAATGGTATTGGTGGCCACGTCGATGGCGCCTACCATCACTTTTTTGCCGCGAATCAGCTCGATCAGATCCATCGGCACGCGTGAGTTCTGACACTCCAGCGAAACGATGTCGATATTCGACTTCTGCAGTTTCGGGAAAATCTCTTCATACTGACGCCATTCCGTTCCCAGCGTCTTTTTCCAGTCGGTGTTGGCTTTGATGCCGTAGCCGTAGCAAATATGCACCGCCGTTTCGCACTTAAGACCTTCAATCGCCCGCTCCAGCGTCGCGATGCCCCAGTCATTCACTTCATCGAAGAAAACGTTAAAGGCTGGCTCGTCGAACTGAATAATATCTACGCCAGCGGCCTCCAGCTCTTTGGCCTCCTGGTTGAGAATTTTAGCGAACTCCCAGGCCAGCTTTTCGCGGCTTTTGTAGTGGCCGTCGTAAAGGGTATCGATCATCGTCATCGGGCCAGGCAGCGCCCATTTAATCGGCTGGCTGGTCTGCTGACGTAGAAATTTCGCATCCTCAACGAACACCGGCTTTTGACGGCTCACTTCGCCAACCACGCTCGGCACGCTGGCGTCATAGCGATCGCGAATTTTCACGATCTCACGCTTTTCAAAATCAACGCCGCTCAGGTGTTCAATAAAGGTGGTGACAAAATGCTGACGCGTTTGTTCGCCATCGCTGACGATATCGATGCCGGCCTCAAGCTGATCCGCCAGACATAACCGCAGGGCATCTTTTTTGCCGTCGACCAGCTCGCGATCCTGTAATTTCCACGGCGACCAGAGCGTCTCGGGCTGCGCCAGCCAGGAGGGTTTAGGCAAGCTGCCAGCGGTAGAGGTTGGTAATAACTTTTTCATAAAGCGTGACCCTGTGGGTTAGATAATCAAAGAACGGAATGAACAGCCCATTGCTCAAGCAGCGTCTGATAGGGTTTGATAAAGTTCTCTTCGGTGAACTTACCCTGCTCAACGGCTAACTGACTACGTTCTTCGCGGTCGTAAACAATTCGAGTTAAAGAGTAATCCTGATGATTCAGGTCCGGCTGATAGCGCTGTCCCGCCGGGGAGTTGGCGTTATAGATCTCCGGCCGGTAGATCTTCTGGAAGGTCTCCATGGTGCTGATGGTGCCGATCAGCTCAAGGTTGCTGTAGTCGGCCAGCAGGTCGCCGCTAAAATAGAACGCCAGCGGCGCGACGCTATTTTGCGGCATAAAATAGCGCACCTGCAGACCCATCTTCGCAAAGTAGCGGTCGGTCAGTGAGGGGCGGTCTTGCTGATATTCCACGCCCAGCACCGGGTGCTGATTATTGGTTCTGTGGTAAACGTTTTTGCTGGAGACGCTCAGGCAGATCACCGGCGAGGTTTGAAAGCGCTCTTTATAGGCAGACGAGGCCACAAAACGTTTGAAAATGGTGCCGTGCAGATCGCCGAAGGTCTCGGGAAGCGTAAAGTCTGCTTTATTCTTGTTGTGCTCCGGCAGCAGCACGCTGAAGTCATAATCGCGCACGTAAGAAGAGAAGTTATTGCCCGGAATACCTTCGAGGCGCTGGCCGGTTTTGCCATCGATAATATTGGGTCTTAATATTTCAATTACCGGGAACGACGCGCGGCTGCCGGACGCCTCAATGCTCATCTCAGCGGAGATAATGTCGATCTCGACGGAATAGCGATCGCTGGTGGGATTATCCCAGTGCGCCAGCGAGTTAAAGCGGTTGTCAATCATTGCCAGCGCGTTGCGCAAATTTTCCTGGCGCTTATCGCCGCGGGCTAAATTGGCAAAGTTAGTGGTGATGCGCGTATTTTCCGAAGGGTTATAATTTTCGTCAAAGCGCAGGGTTTTAATCGTAAAATCGAATGGCTGAGTCATTTTAATCTGGCATCCTAATTCGTGATCGACAATCTGGTGTAATGCTTTCTGCTCAGGATATCCCGATTGGTTTAGCTGTTTTCACGTTCACAACTCTTCGTGTTACCATTACTTAACATCCATGCATCATTTATGCCTGAGTCGGGGATCAAGGAAAAGTGATATAATTTCAACGAACATGAACAATTTTCATGATCAGGCAGGGATGATGAGTAAGTGCAGCGGATTCAGCTTACTCCAGGTTGTAGATCTTCATCTTTCGCCACAGCGTTGTCGGGCTGATACCCAAAATCGTTGCCGCTCTCAGGCGGTCGCCGCCGGTCTGTTTTATCACTGAATGGATGAGTTTTTGCTCCTGTTTTTTTAACAGATCCACCTCATCCGTCAGGGGGAGAGCAGCCTCATTACTTTCACTGGCAGACGCCGAAAGATGGCAGAGGGCGCGCAAAACCTTCACGTCCACCTTTTCGTTGATGTCGTGCAGCACCGTCAGGCGGGAAACGGCCGTCTGTAGCTCACGGATATTGCCCGGCCAGGGGTAAGCGTTAAGAAAATTCACCGCGTCATCGGTAAAGCGCAAAGCGATCCCCTCCCTGGAGAGCAGCGCGTCGATCAGCAGCATCACATCACCACAGCGCTCTTTAAGCGCGGGCAGCCTTAGCTCAAGAACATTGATGCGATACCAGAGATCCCTGCGGAACTCGCCTGCCGCCACCAGTGCGGCCAGGTCTTTATTGCTGGCGGTAATCAGGCGGAAGTTCGCGCTGATCAAGCGATCCCCGCCCAGCCGGCTAAACCTCTTCTCCTGCAAAATGCGCAGCAGCTTAACCTGAACCGCCAGCGGCGCTTCGCTAATCTCATCAATAAATACCGTGCCATTCATCGCCATCTCAAAAATGCCGGGCTTTCCTCCCCGCAGGGCATTGGTGAAGGCGCCGTCGGCATAGCCGAACAGTTCGCTCTCCAGCAGCGTTTCGGGAATTGCCGCGCAGTTGATTGCAATAAACGGCTCGGCGCTGCGCGGCCCGGCATGGTGTATGCTCTGCGCAAACAGCTCTTTACCGGTGCCGGTTTCGCCCTGAATAGCAATCGGCATATCGCTGGCGGCATAGCGTTTAGCCTGCGCAATAACCGACTGCATTGCCGGGGAGTCGCCGATAATATCGGCAAAGGTGTAGGTAGTGGCGAAGGTTTGACTGGCGATTTTTTTGCTGCTGCGAAAACCAGCGCTGCCTGCCTGCTCTGATTTACTCCCCGTCACAATGGTGTAGAAATCCTGTTTATTGCTGAAGTGTTTGATCGAGACCTGTACGCTTTCACCCTCGATTTCCAGCGCATAATCCTGAACGTCCAGCTCATTGATGATGCTGGCATAAAGGGGTTTAAAACAGGGTTTTTGAAAGATTTTCTCGCCGGTGCTGCACTGAAACAGCGTGAAGCCGCGGGCGTTAATATTGATGATTTCCCCTGACTGATCGAGACACATCACCCCTTCGCGGGATTGATTCAGGGCCGACCAGTACATCTCCTGCCTGATCCCCTCTCGGTTGATATAGTTCAACATGCTGGTCGCGACATCGAGCGCCTGCTCAATAGTGATATTATCGGTATCGCCCATAACGACCTTTAAATCATATTTTTTGCCCATCTCCGCGACCGTCAGGCCGCCGATAACCAGTTTATAGTCATTCTCCGCCAGGGTTTTAACGACATTTTCTATGTCGTAGTGGTTGTAGACCTGACAAATTTTAAACTCATCCTGGGCCATATTTTGGTAATAGCGTAAAACGTGACAAAAGCGCGGAAAGCCCACCGCTGCGATCTTCTGCGACGTTTTTCTGGCCTCCTGTAAAATACGGTAGATGCCGTGCAGATCGTGAGCAATCTCCACAACGGGAATATTCAGATGGTTTCGCAGAACCGCTGCCGTGCCCCCTCGGCTAATCAGGACTTTTGTCCCGCCCTGGATCAGCTGTTCAGCTTTATCAAGAAGGTCAGCGTAGTGATATTCATAAACGGGTATGTCGAGTTTTCTCTCAGCCAACACGCTGAATATACGCTGGGTGATGGTTTGTGATACCGAAAATATGGCGATCTCATTATTTTTCATAGGCAACTAAAGTTCATCAGGCTAAGGGCGAAACATCCTGTTTCCTGTCCGGTCAGGGAAAAGAACCGGACAAAAAAATACCTGCCATCGAGCGATGCGCAGGTATCTGTTATAAGCGAACTCAGCTGTTAAAAACGTTGACGGCGATAAACAATCTGTCCGTTACTGATGGTGGCACAGTTGTCTATATAGCAATCGCCTTCGAGCCGAACGCCTCGGGTATCTTCAAACTCGATTTTCTCTTTACGCAGTTTCACGATCGCGATATCGGCAAAAGCCCCCGGCGTCAGGGTGCCAGTCTGATCCTGCATCTTCATCAGGCGGGCAGGGGTTCGGGTTACGGCTTTCACCACGTCGAAAAAGGACATGCCCATATTGAGATACTTCGACATAACAAACAGCAGGCTGAACACTTTTTCCGTACGCAGGCTATTGCGCAGCGTCAGGTCGGTGCTGATGATATCGGGATTGAAACCCTGCTCCATCGCCTTGCGCGCCACGTGGAAATCAAAGTGCGCTACGCCGTTGGAGCAGTCAAAAATCACGCCCCGCTCTTTAGCTTCTTTAATTGACGGGAACAGCTCGCCACTCTCCTGAAGAATGGCATTGCCTGTTCCATGGAAGCAGTGCGCGTAAATATCATCAGCCATAAAGTGACCAATCAGCTCATCCGCTGTCAGGCGCGAGTCGGTGACGTGTACGCACAGGGTGGTTTTTAACTGGCGCGCCAGCTCAACCGTCGCCAGGAAAGGGTCGCCGCTATAGTTGCGTCCGGTGGCAATATCCTGGCTGTAACGCAGCTTCAGCCCGAGGATATTGTCTGCGTTCTCCGCCAGCGTCTGACGAATTTTCTCTACGTTGAAGTTGGCAGGATTGGTGTTTTCAAGATACCCCGTAGGGCCGCCGCCCAGCGTGGAGAGCCCAACGTTAACCACGTTCAGATAGCTTTTGATGCGCGTCTGCGCCTGATTGATCACGCTGTTGCGGAACAGCCGGTAGTTAACCCAGCCGCTGCTTCCGGCATCCACCACGCTGGTCACGCCGTTAGGGAGACAGAGAATATCTGGATTGACGCTAATGGCCGTTCCGCCGTAAAACACATGCGCATGGAAATCAATTAATCCGGGCAGGACGATGCAGCCCGCCGCATCAATGACCGTTTCAGCGTCAGCGCATTCCAGCGTCTCCACATCGACAATACGATTGCCGACAATCCCAATGTCCTGATGGATATAACTCTCGCTGTCGAGGTCGGCTACCAGGCCGTTTTTAATTAAAATATCGGGTTTCATCTTATTATCTCCTTATTAAATACCGATTACTTTCCACCAGGGAATGCCAATCAGGAAAAAGACCAGCACGTTAACTACCACCATAATGGTGCCCAGCAGCCAGAAGGTCTTTTGCGGAACATAGCCGCTGGAGAAGGTAAACACGCCTGCGCCGTTGCCGTAGTGGGTCAGAAGCGCGCCATAACCGGCAGAAAAAGCCAGCGATAGCGCGATGTACATCGGGTGCGCCTGGGTTGTCATGCCAAGCGTAAAGAGCACGGGATAGAAGGAGACCACAAAGGCGCTGTTGGAGACGAAAAAGTAGCGTACCGCGAGGCTGATAAACACCAGCACGCCCAGCGCGCTGATTTCACTGAGCTGAGACAGGTCGAGGTAGTTTTTGATCACCTCAACCAGATAGATATAAAAACCCCCTTTTGAAAGCGCAACGGCGCAGCCATAGAACGCCCCATACCAGACGAAGGTCTGCCAGGCCGCTTTCTCGCTAATCACATCGTTCCAGCTCAATACGCCGAACAGCAACAGGCAGGCGAGAAAGGCCAGTCCGACCGGAATAAAGGCGATACCGGTAAGGGAGCCGGTCATCCAGCCAAGCACGCCGAGCACAAAGAAAAGCAGCAGCAGCTTCTCTTCGCGTTTTACCGGGCCCAGCTCCTGCAACCCCTGGGTAGCAATCTCGTTAACGTTAACGATAGTTTTTAACTCTGGCGCATAGAGCTTGTAGAGGATCCAGGGCGCGGCCAGCAATACGATGCCTGCCGGAACGATGGCCGCTTTGAACCACACCATCCACCCCAGGCTGACGTGCATAATCTCATTTGCGAGGGAGACGGTAATGGAGTTAGTGGCCATCCCGGTCAGAAACAGACTTGAGGTGCCCATCGACACCACATACATCAGAATGGTGAGATACGCCCCGATCTTACGGCTGCCGCTCTCTGGTGTTGATCCCAGCGCTTCAGCGATATTGCGGAAAATAGGGTAGGTAATGCCGCCGGAACGCGACATGTTCGAGCCGGTTGCTGGCGCCAGTACGGTATCAGTGACCATCATCAGATAGCCCAGCGTCAGGGTATTTTTGCCGTAGCGCTGAAGCAGCAGGTAGGCAATGCGCTTACCTAATCCCGTAATGACAAACGCCTTACAGATAATAAAGGCGCTGATAATAAACCACACCATCGGACTGCCAAACCCGGCAAACAGCGGGCCAGGCGCCATAAACAGTGACGCGATGCCGAGGATGATGAGCATAATTACCGCGTCGGTAAACGGGCGCAGCACCAGGCCGCACAGCATCGCCAGATAGATACCGACTAAATGCCAGGTTTCGGCAGTAATACTTTCCGGGTGGGGGATAATCCAGAACAGAACGGGGAAAGCGATAATGGGTAAGAGTTTAAGATAAAGCATGTTTACGTTACCTGTATTTGTCAGCCGCGCATCATCCATTTGACGCGCGGCATTTCATTATTGGCAGCAGTTAGCGGCAGACGTCGTCGATAAACTCAACGCCTTTTTCCTCTAATGATTTCCTTAGCCATGCACGGTTGGCGGTGCCATTTTTCGCCGCCTCCACTTTACCGGCGTCAAATCTGGAGTAGTCACGGGCTTTGTCCAGCAGGGCGGCGGCATCGTTGAGAGGGATCGCAATCACCCCGTCCGCATCGCCTACAATCAAATCGCCCGGCGAGACCGCAACGCCACCCACGGCGACAGGCGTATTCACCTCTCCCGGCCCCTCTTTGAAGGGGCCAGCCGGATTTGCGCCAGTGGCGAAGATGGGGAAATCGAGTACCGAAAGGGCGTCGATATCGCGGATGGGGCCATCCAGCACGATACCGGCGATCTTCCTGGTGCAGTGGGCATAAGCGACCATGATTTCACCCATCAGCGCGCGGGAGCGGTCGCCTTCGTTAGAGACCACGATGACATCATTTTCCGTCGCCATATCCAGCGCGGCATGCAGCATCAGGTTGTCACCCGCGCGTGCTTTCACCGTAATGGCATAGCCCGCCATAATCGGCTTCTTCGGCGAAGAGATGCGCCTGATACCGTTGCCGAGTACCGCGATGCGGTTCATAACGTCGGCGATATTCGCCGCAGGCAGCTGCTCATATTCTTTTAACAGATCAATGTCAAACGCAGGGCGTTTCATAAAAACACGATTACCAATAGGCATGATTTATTCCTCAGAAACCCGGCACTGGCCAGGAGGGTTTTTTACCGGATAACACTTCGTCGATACCGATAGCAGAATGCAGCGAGGCGCGGTCGGTGGCTTCTTTGGTGGCGGCGCCGATGTGCGGCCCAATCACTACGTTGTTGAGGGCAAAGATGGGGTTTGCTGGATCGAAGGGCTCTTTTTTCAGCACATCAAGGCCCGCGGCGGCGATAGCGCGGGTGGAAAGCGCGTGGTAAAGCGCTTTTTCATCGACCAGCTTGCCGCGTGCGGTGTTGATAAAACAGGCGGTGGGCTTCATCAGCGCAAACTGCTTTTCACCTACCAAGTCGAAGGTTTCGGCGTTCGCAGGGCAGTGCAAAGAGACGAAATCGCTCTCTTTAAATATCCGATCCAGGTCGTTAGTTAACTCAACGCCTGCGGGTATCTGCTGCTGGGTTTTATAGGGGTCATAAGCGATGACCTTCATATTAAAGCCGTGCAGCGCTTTGATGGCGACGCGAGAACCGATATTGCCTACGCCGACCAGACCCAGGGTTTTGCCATCCAGCTCCACTTTTGGCGTGCGCAGTTTTGCCCAGTAGTAGTCCTCCAGCATTTTCTCTTCGACCAGCTTGAAATTGCGGGAGCAGTAGAGCATGTAAAAAATCGCCAGCTCGGCAACAGACATGCTGTTTGCTACGGGGGCATTTAACACGGTCACGCCATGACGTTTAGCAGCGTCTAAATCTACCGTGTCATATCCCGCACCGTGGCGGGCAACCACCTTTAATTTCTTCGCTGCGTCAAATACGCGCTCGGACATTTTAGAGAGGCGAACAATAATGCCATCACAGTCGGGGATATCACGGATAATATCATCCTCTTGGCTTTGTTGAATAAATCAGCTTCAGGACGAGTGACTCTGTAGCTGACCGGGTTTTCAGGCAATACGCACGCTTTCTGGCATACCAGCCTTCGTTATTTTATTCAGCGCACGCACCATGCC
>NZ_JAKRNN010000017.1:0-94838 GCF_022346785.1 Pantoea sp. ACRSC | reverse complement strand
TGTAGGTGGGCCAGTTGGTGATTTTGAATTTTTGCTTTGCCACGGAACGGTCTGTGTTGTCGGGAGGATGCGTGATCTGATCCTTCAACTCAGCAAAAGTTCGATTTATTCAACAAAGCCCTCAACAGGCTGAAAGCCATTGCGCAAAGTGCGGATTTCGACCCTGATTTTATGGAAGGCATTATGCGTTATATTATTGACGAGGTGGTCCGCCGGCACGGGGAATTAAAAGCGTAATATTTGTCAGGCCACCTTATCCGTGCAGCCTGCCTTGCCGCTTGCCCTGATGAAATCCGCTACGCTTCTTTAAGCCAGCATCGCATCAGCAATATCCAGCAGGGCGCGGAGACGATCCATATGCCGCAGGTCCTGATGGTAGCCGACCCAGATATCTCTTGAGGGAGGTAAATCAGGGGTCGCAATGCGCTGCAGCCCAGGGGTGGCATCGCCCAGGGGCTGTGGCAGCACGGCGACGCCCATGCCGCGCCGACACATTTGCGCCTGAACCGCCCGGCTGGTGCTTTTAAAGGCAAGTCTTGAGTGCGGAAACCGCTCAAGATGCCAGGAGACGTCAGGGAAGTGCGATTGCTCGGTGTTCATCAGGATCAGCCCCACCGATGAGGGATCGCGTAGTATTGCCTGTGCATTTTCAGGCGTGCCGTAAAGGGCATAGGGCATGCTCATCAGTCGGCGCTGAACAATATCGGGATCGGTAAAAGGCACGATGCGAAACGCTATGTCCGCATCGCGGCGCGACAGATCGAGCAGGCGAAAACTTGCGATGATTTCCGGCACAATCGCCGGATGGCGGCGCGTCAGTTCGCCCAGTACAGGTGCCAGAACGTAGTTAGCAAACCACTCTGCTGAGGATATTCGCAATATCCCTTCAAGGCGGTCGTGATTTCCTGCCAGGCGCCTTTCCATCGCCAGCGCGGAGTTTTCCATCGCCTCGGCCAGCTTCATCACCCCGTCACCCGCGTCCGTCAGCACCAGCCCCTCGCTTGTGCGGCGAAAGAGCGCCTGCTGCGCCTCATCCTCCAGCGCCTTTATGCGGCGTCCCACCGTGGGATGGCTTACGCCAAGGCTCTGGGCCGCCTTGCCGAAAGAGCCGTTTCGCATGACAGCAAGAAATATCTGCACGTCACTCCACTCCATGCCCTGGCCTCCCCGTTCAAAAATGAACATCCAATATACAAAAGTGTCAGTTCTCAAACAACTGTGTAAGTAGCACTCTAGCTTCCATTATCCACCCCCCCTGTCAGGAAGCTGAAAGATGAACAAATTAAGCGACAAAGTTGCCCTTGTAACCGGCGGATCCAAAGGGATCGGTGCCGGCATTGCCCGTCAGCTGGCGGCCGACGGCGCCAGGGTCGTCGTCAGTTACGCCTCAAGCCGAAGCGGTGCCGAAAAGGTGGTCGCCGATATTGAAGCCGCCGGCGGGCAGGCTGTGGCGGTCGCGGCGGATGTCACCCGCCAGCCAGAGGTCGAGGCGCTGGTCAACGCCGCCATCGACACCTTCGGGCGGCTGGACATTGTGGTAAACAACGCCGGTATTTATCAGTTCGCCAGCATTGAAGAGAGCACCGAAGCGCTCTACCGCCGGCAGTTCGACATCAATGTGCTTGGCCCGCTGTTAGTGACCGCCGCCGCCGCACCGCACCTGAGCAGCGGCGGCAGCATCATTAACATAAGTTCGTTTGTCACCCGCGTCTTTATTGCCGAGAGCGCCATCTACAGCGGTGCCAAAGGCGCGATTGACGCCATCACCGGCGTACTTTCAAAAGAGCTTGGCCCCAGGGGGATTCGCGTCAACGCGGTTAATCCCGGCCTGATAGAAACCGAAGGCAGCCACAGCGTCGGTGCAATGAACTCCGACTTCCAGCGCTGGAATGAAGAGCAGACGCCGCTCGGCCGCATCGGTCAGGTGGAGGACGTTGCGCCAGTCGTCTCTTTTCTCGCCTCAGACGAGGCGCGATGGATCAGCGGTGAGGTGATTCTGGCCTCCGGCGGTATGCGCTAAGCCCCGCGTCCTTCTGACGGCGTAACACCCTGTTTTGCTATTACCAGACGTCCCTTAAGGGGGACGCTACCCTCTATAAGGAGCCTTCTATGTCGGCACAGAGCATCACGCAAGCCGAGCCGCGTCGCTGGGCAATGTTCGTTATTCTGCTGGTCGGCGCCTTTTTGCCGCCGCTCGATTTTTTTATCGTTAACGTGGCGCTGCCCGCGATTCAGAGTGACCTGAGCACCTCTTCCTCGGCTGAGCAGCTGGTCATCTCCTCCTATGCTGCCGTCTATGCGGTGACCTTAATTACCGGTGGCCGGCTGGGGGATATTTACGGTCGCGGGAGAATGTTTTTCCTGGGGCTTATCGGATTTGCCGCCGCATCGCTGCTGTGCGGTTTAGCCTGGTCGCCCTGGGTGCTGATTACCGGGCGGATGTTACAGGGGGTCACGGCCGCCGTTATGGCGCCCCAGGCGCTGGCGTCGGTGCAGGCCATTTTTCCCGACGCGGAGAAGCCGTTAGCGATGAGTATCTACGGCGCGGTGTTTGGTCTCGCCTCTGTTATCGGGCAGATACTGGGCGGCATCCTGATTTCAGCGGATCTGTTTCACCTGGGATGGCGGGCTATTTTTCTCGTTAACCTGCCGGTGGCGCTGCTGGTTATTCTCTTTGGCCTGCCGCTGCTGAAAGAGACGCGAGCGCAATCGGCACAGCGACTCGATCCTGTCGGCATGCTGCTGGCCACCCTTACGCTGACCGCGCTGATTGTGCCGTTGATTGAAGGCCGCGAAGCGGGATGGCCCTGGTGGACGTGGCTGCTACTGGTTGCCGTCCCGCTGCTGGCCTCGTGGCTCTGGCGTTATGAACATCGTCTCAGCCGGAATGGCGGTTCGCCGCTGCTTGATCCGACCGTATTGCGCGCGCCCGGACTGGGCCAGGGACTGACGATTGTTTTGCTGTTTTACTCCATCGGCACGTTTTTTCTTTTGTTTTCCATCTATCTGCAGGGCGCGCTGCATTTAAACGCCCTGCGCGCGGGCACGCTTTTTCTGCCTTTTGGCATCGGCTTTTTGATTGGGCCGCTGCTGACGCCCGCTTTGCGGCGTTTTGTGGGAAATTACCTTAGCGCTATCGGCATGGGATTCGAGACCACAGGATTAGCGGGTCTGGCATGGCTGATCGCACATACGCACACCGGCACGCCTCCCGTTATGCTGCCGCTCGCGCTGCTCCTTTTTGCCACCGGTCTTGGCCAGGGGCTGGCGATGCCAACGCTGGTGCGGATGGTAACCGGCCAGGTTGCCCCCGCCTTTTCCGGTATGATTGCCGGCGTAACCAGCTCGACATTGCAGATCAGTACGGCGCTGAGCGTTGCTATTATCGGCGGCATTTTTTACAGCATCCTGGGCAACGGTCACAGCGCAGCCGCTATCACCCACGCCTTTATCGCCGCGCTTCTGGCGATGGCGCTATGCCTCGCGGCTGGCGCGGGGCTGAGCATCCGGCTTATCCGGCGCGCCTCCGGCCCCGCTGCCGCCCCGGCCCGCTATTCTCTTAAGTAATCTGAAAAGGTCAGCTGGCTGTGCGAATGCCCGCCTGATTCGCCAGCCAGCTAAGCCCCTCTTTTCCGCTTCGGCTCCCCTCTCGGGCCGTCAGCCGGGTTCGCCCTGATGCCGCCGCAACCCTCTCCTTGCTGAACTCATCTTGCCGGACAATGTGCAGGAACGGGGTATCACGCTCGAACAGGATGGAAGCGAAGGTCACGATGAATGGTTTACAGGGAAGCGATGGTATTATGGTCAGGTTTTATAAGAGAAAGGCGTAAATTATCTGTCTCAGTCTCAGCTTTGCGCCCAGAGTATCTGTCAGCCATCCCCTCCCCGGCTTCCTGCTAACGGAAAACGGACATCAACGCGTAAAGCGTTTATCGTGGTCATTCTCAGGCTTTGCCTGGCTGGCTAAACCTTTCAATTAATAAGCTGCAGAAAATGGAGTGATTCATGTACTGGGAGTCAGAAAGGCTGCTTTACCGACCGGTAATCATGTCCGATCTGGAAGCGCTGTTTCGCATTTACGGCGACGTCAGAACACACCGGTTTAACCCGGCAGGACCACACCGGGACATTGAGCATAGCCGTAATGTTATTCTGCTGCGTACCGCAGACCGTGAACGTTATGGTTTTGACGACTGGGCCATCTGTGAAAAGAGCGAGCCTGAAAGGGTAATTGGTTTTGGCGGCATCTTCGTCAGTGCGTTCAATGGTCGACAAACTAACAACCTCGGCTATCGGTTTGAACCTGAAGCCTGGGGTAAAGGTTATGCCACTGAACTCTCTCGCCGCGCATTGATATATGGATTTGACGAGCTGAAACTTCCCGAAATTGTCGGCGTAACGCGCGAAACTCATTTAGCTTCGCGCCGCGTGCTTGAAAAAGCCGGTTTGTTATTGATGCAAAGAGTCGATGATCCAGATGATCCGCCAGCTAACCTGGTATTTACGCTGACTCTCGAGCAATGGGAAAGGTTAAAAAGGAGATAAGCATAAACCTGCCGCCCCGCTATATTGCGCTTATGGCATCACGCCACTTTGGTTAAGCCCAGAGTGGCAGCGGCTCTGACTGCTTCCCGACATCATTATCAGCGCATGTTATTTTCATTAATATCCCTGTACCGCTTTTTAGTTTGCCCTTTTCGCCGTCTTACAGGGTTGTCCCACTATACTGACTAGTGCACCTGTAATCTCTATACGAAGCTGCGCGCGCTTAATAACCTGACGCCAGCCTTCCCTACGCTTATCTGGAGAATAAAATGCCCAATAATAAAACCCTGAAAGGTCTGCTGGCCCTGTCGGCCGTTGTCGCGATGTTCAGTGCTGTCGGCCTGCATGCCCAGACGCCAGCCAGCGCGGCACAAACCAGTGCCGCAGGAGAGTCGAGCGCCAGACTCAGCGCCGGCGACGAAAAAGCGCTGAAGGATATGGCGCAGGCCAATATCAATGAAGTCGCCGCCGCCAAAATTGCGCTGAGCAAGGCTGAAAGCAGCGACGTCAAAGCCTTTGCTCAGAAAATGGTTGATGACCATAGCGCCGCTCTGACCAAAGTACAGACGGTCGCCGAACAAAAAGGGGTGTCGCTGCCTACGGAACCGGACGCTAAACACAAAACGATGGCCGCTAAACTGGACAAGCAGAGCGGCGCCGCCTTTGACAAAATGTATATGCAAAACGCCGGCACGAAAGATCACAAGATGGTGCTGTCGACGCTGCAAAGTGACGCCAAAAAGATCAAGGATCCCGCAGTGAAGGCGCTGGCCGATGCGCATACGCCGGTTGTAGAGCAGCATCTGAAGGCCGCCCAGCAGATGCCGCAGGCCGGTATGTAAACCCTTACCGCCTCCTGTGACCCGGATTTAAAGAGTTGCAGGCGTTCACGTCGTGAGTGTCAGCCCTGCTGAACAGGCGCGGCCCCTGGATGTTAAGGTGCCGGCCGATGTTCGCCTGTATGCCGTCGCAGGCTGACGCTCACCCCAGATATCGATCGTCAGAAGCGATCCGCCGCGGCCGTTCGGCAGGCGTTATCGCTAAACCTGCGTTCCCTCACCCGCGCCTCTCTGGACAACGGCTCATCCTTTTCCTCAAGGTACACATTCCGATAAGCGGTTGACTTACGCCGTGATAACCAGAGAATGATGCTCTCCGGATAGTGAGCAATATGAAAGGGAGTTTACCATTAGCCATTCCACCTTCTCCTTCTGCGCGGCGCGCAAAAAGCTGCTGCTCGCCGCCGCGCTGCTGCTGGCCGGCTGCGCCTCTGAACCGCCTAAGTCACTGGTGACGCCCTTTCCCAGCGCTAAGCCGCAGCCGCAGCCGCAAACCAGCACGCCGGCAGCCACGCAGCAGCCGGTGCGCGGCGTCTGGCTGGCAACCGTCTCCCGCCTCGACTGGCCGCCGGTCAACTCGGTTAATCTCAGCAGCGCCGCGCAGCGCATCCAGCTACAGCAGCAGGCGCTGACCGCCAAACTCGACAGGTTGAAAAGCCTGGGCATCAACACGGTGTTCTTTCAGGTTAAGCCAGACGGCACTGCGCTCTGGCGCTCCGATATTCTGCCCTGGTCCGATATGCTGACCGGCACTCTTGGCGCCGATCCCGGCTACGATCCGCTGATGTTTATGCTGGATGAGGCGCACAAGCGCGGCATGAAAGTCCACGCGTGGTTCAATCCCTATCGCGTTGCCGTGAATACCCGCCCGTCAACTCTTGCCGAGCTAAACCGCACCCTGTCGCTGCACCCAGCCAGCGTCTATGTGCTGCATCGCGACTGGATCCGCACCGCGGGCGATCGGCTGGTGCTGGATCCCGGCATCCCGGACGCGCGCGACTGGATCACCAGCATCGTGGCGGAAGTGGTAAGACGCTACCCGGTCGACGGCGTGCAGTTCGACGATTACTTTTATGCAGAAACGGCAGAGTCGCCGCTAAACGATGCGCAGACCTGGCGCGCCTGGGGCCAGGGATTCGCCTCTAAAGCGGACTGGCGGCGACACAATACGCAACTGCTGATAGAGCAGGTATCGCGCACCATCAGGCAGATCAAACCGCAGGTCGAGTTTGGCGTCAGTCCGGCGGGCGTCTGGCGTAATCTGTCGCACGATGCGGCTGGCTCTGACACGCGCGGCGCGGCGGCCTATGACGAAGCCTTCGCCGACACCCGCCGCTGGGTGCAGCAGGGGCTGCTCGACTATATCGCACCGCAGCTCTACTGGCCTTTTGCACGCCAGGCGGCGCGCTACGACGTGCTGGCCCACTGGTGGGCGCAGGTGGTGAAGCCGACCCATACGCGCCTCTATATCGGCGTCGCGCTCTATAAAATCGGCGAACCGTCGCGTACCGAGCCGGACTGGACGGTAGAGAACGGCGTGCCGGAGCTGAAGAAGCAGCTCGACCTGAACGAAAGCACGCCGGGTATCGACGGCACTATTCTGTTCCGGGAAAACTATCTTAATCAGCCACAGACGCAGCCGGCGGTTCGCTATCTGCAGCGCCGCTGGGGCGGCTGATTTATCCCTGAGAGAGGATAAACTTTACTTTATCCTCTGGTGGGTATAACTTCTGACTTATCCCCAGGCGGGGATAGCTGCTTCCCCGCCTCTATTCAGGAGCGGCGATGATATACAGTCCCAAACAGCTGGCCCACTTAATCCGGCTTGAGCGGCAGAAGCGCGGCTGGTCGCAGAGCGATCTGGCGCGCCGTGTCGGTATCAAGCAGGCCACGGTCTCTAATTTTGAAAACAATCCTGACAAGACCACGCTGACCACCCTGTTTAAAATCCTGCAGTCGCTGGAGCAGGAGCTGGTGATTCAGGGCCAATCGGCGCAAAACGGCAAGGAGCTTGACTGGTAATGGATCGGCTTAGCGCCTGGATGAACGGCGAGCGCGTCGGCACCCTGACGCGTCAGAAAAATGGCGCGCATCTTTTTCAGTATGCGCCGGGCTGGCTGAGCAATCCGCTGGCGAGGCCGCTGTCACTCTCGCTGCCGCTGCAATATCCCGCTATCGCCTCGGTCAGCGTCATCAATTTTTTCGACAACCTGCTGCCGGACAATCCCCGCGTCAGAGAGCGCATCCTCAACCGCTATCGGGCAAAGTCGATGCAGCCGTTCGATCTGCTGCGTGAAGTGGGCCGCGACAGCGTCGGCGCGGTGATGCTGCTGCCAGAAGAGGCCGCCGCGCCCGATCTCACCATCAGCTATGAATCGCTGGATACGGCGCGGCTGGAAAAGATCCTCTCGGCCTACCAGAGCGATATTCCGCTGGGCATGATCCCGGAAGAGCGTGACTTCCGCATTTCCGTAGCGGGCGCGCAGGAGAAGACCGCGCTGCTGCTCACCCCGGAAGGCTGGGCGATCCCCCACGGCCCGACGCCGACATCACATATTATCAAGCTACCGATCGGCGAAATTAAGCAGCCCTTCGCCACCCTTGATATGCGCAACAGCGTAGAGAATGAATATGTCTGTCTGGCGCTGGCGCGCGAGCTGGGCTTTCGCGTGCCCGACGCCAGCATTATCACGGCGGGCAGGCTGCGCGCGCTGGCGGTCACGCGGTTCGACCGCCGCTGGAGCGCCGACGGCGCCCGGCTGCTGCGTCTGCCGCAGGAGGATATCTGTCAGAGTCTCGGCCTCGCCTGCGCGACGAAATATGAGTCCGACGGCGGCCCGGGCATCGCGGCGATCATGTCGCTGCTGATGGGCTCCAGCAATGCCCTGGAGGATCGCGACGATTTTATGAAGTTTCAGGTATTCCAGTGGCTGATCGGCGCGACGGACGGACATGCGAAAAACTTTTCGCTCTATATTGAGCGCGGCGGCAGCTACCGGCTGACCCCCTTTTACGACATCCTTTCCGCTTATCCGGTGCTGGGCGGCGCTGGCCTCAATATCCGCGAGCTGAAGCTGGCAATGGGGCTGGCCGCGTCGAAAGGCAAAAAAAGTGAAATCGATAAGATCTTTCCGCGCCATTTCCTCGCCACGGCAGAAAGCGTCCGCTTCTCCACGGAACGGATGGCGCAGATCCTCGCCTTCTTCGCCGAGGCGCTGCCCGCCGCCGTGGCGCGCGTCAGGCAAGGACTGCCTGCCGTTATTCCGCCGGCGATCGCCGACGCTATCTTCGACAACGCGCTGAAAATGGCATCGCGCCTGAATAAATAGCGGGGCATTTCAGGCCGCGGCCTGTTCTGCTCCCAGCAGCGCCAGCACCCGGCTGCGCAGCGCCACCAGCGCCGGATCGTCGCGGCGGCGCGGGTAGGCCTGCTCAACCTCGATCACATCCAGCACCCGCGCCGGACGCGAGCTAAACACCACTACACGATTCGCCATAACCAGCGCCTCTTCAACGTCGTGCGTTACCATCAGCGTCGTAAAGTTCTGCTCCTGCCAGAGATCGACAATCTCCTGCTGCATGCGCAGGCGCGTCAGCGAGTCGAGCTTGCCGAGCGGCTCATCGAGGATCAGCAGGCGCGGATGATTTACCAGCGCACGCGCCAGCGCGGCGCGCTGCGCCATGCCGCCAGAAAGCTGATGCGGCCAGGCGCGCGCGAACTCTTTCAGCCCGACGCGCTGCAGCATAGCGTCGATGCGGGCCTGCGCCGCCTGTTTACTCTCGCCGCGAATCTGTAGCCCCAGCCCAACATTGTCGTATATGGTGCGCCACGGATAGAGCGTCGGATCCTGAAACACCACCACGCGTGACGGATGCGGTGCGGTAATGGCGCGCCCCTCTTCCGCCAGCAGCCCGCTGGTGGGTTGCTCCAGACCGGCCAGCAGGCGCAGCAGCGTCGATTTGCCGCAGCCGGACGGTCCGAGCAGCGCGACAAATTCTCCTGGCCGCACCCGCAGGCTGATATTCTCCAGCACCGGCAAATCACTGCCCTCCAGCGTAAAGTGGTGGCTGACATTCTCAATTTCGATATTTACCCCTGCTGCTTGCATCGCCATCGAATACTCTCCTCAGTCCGCTTAATAGCTCCATAAATAGCACGCGCCTCACGAATGAAATATGCCGATAGCGATAATCGTTTTACCCGATCTTCATAATGAAATATCGCATGAGGTCATGCGGGATTGTTATTTGGCGGCCTCGAGCCCATGCGTTAATTTCCCGGTAATTCACTACAAGGAATAGCGTTATGGCAATAGATTCATCGTCGATAAGCCGCCGCGCGCTGCTGCGCGGCCTCGCCACGCTGGGCGCAGGCATCGGGTTAAGTCCGCTGTTTACCGGCTCCGCTCTGGCGGAGGAGAGACCGTTAAAAACTATCAAACTGGCCTGGGGACAAACCGCGGTTTGCCAGTCGCCGATCTCCGTGGCGCTGAAGCAGGGATTCTTTAAAAAGTATGGCCTTAACGTCGAGCCGGTGAACTTCAGCGGCCCGACCGATGCGCTGCTGCAGGCTATCGCCACCGGTCAGGCGGACGGCGGCATCGGCATGGCGCTGCGCTGGCTTAAGCCGCTGGAGCAGGGTTTCGACGTCGATCTGACCGTTGGCACGCACGGCGGCTGTATGCGTCTGCTGACGCCAGAAAACAGCAATATCCGCAGTGTGAAAGACCTGGTGGGCAAATCGGTGGCGGTAACCGACCAGGCAAGTCCGATCCGCAACTTCTTCGCGATTCAGCTGGCGAAACAGGACATCGACCCGGATAAAGCGGTGAACTGGCTGCAGTATCCCGCCGATCTGTTCGGCGAAGCGCTGCGCAAAGGGGAAGTACAGGCGCTGGCCACCGACGATCCACAAGGCTGGCTGCTGAAGCAGCAGCACAATCTGGTCGAGGTCGACAACAATCTGAACGGTGAATATGCCCACCTCACCTGCTGCGTGCTGGGACTGCGCGGCTCGCTGGTGCGCGACGATGCGAAAACCGCCCAGGCGATTACCCAGGCGATCGTTGACGCACAGCAGTGGACTGCCGACCACCCGGAGGAAACGGCGAAGATCTTCCAGCCGTTCGTGCCTGGATCGGTGCCGGTCGAGTCCATCGCTGCGATGCTGAAAGAGCATACCCATAGCCACCACTCCACCGGCGCGCAGCTGCGCGGCGAAGTCGCGACCTACGTTAACGAGCTGAAAAAGATCAACGTGATCCGCCCGGACACCGACGCGCAGCAGTTTGCCGCTCACTATGTGCCCGACCTGCTGCCCGATAACGGCCAGCATCACCATATGAAGATGAGTTAGGGAGAGCCGCATGGCCACAAATATTCTGACGTTGCGCCGCCGCGCCGAGTCGCGCCGCCTTGAACCGGCGCTGTGGGGCGCGCTGCTGGCCTGGTGGGCGCTGGTGGCGCTGATGGTGGCGCTGCCGGATAAACCGCAGGGCTTCGCCGCACCGCGCTTCGTCAACGAGACGCACGAGCTGTTTATCGCGCTGGCGACGCTGCTATCGGCGCTGGTGCTCACCGCCAGCGCCACGCCTGCGCTAAAGGCCTGGCAGCCGCTGAAGCGCAGCGGGCGCTGGCTGATTGCGCTGGCGCTATTGACTGGCGTGTGGGAATACGTCACCGCCAAGCTGGCACTGCTGCCCGCGCCCTTCTTCGCGCCGCCGCGCGCGCTGATTGAAGCCTACGCCACCGACTGGCCGCGCCTGCTCGACAGCGTGCTGAATTCGCTGCGCCTGCTGGCGTTCGGCTTTCTCTATGGCAGCGTCGTCGGCTTCGTCACCGGCGTCGCTATCGGCTGGTCGCGCGGGCTGGGCTACTGGGTACATCCCGTTTTGCGCTTTCTCGGCCCGGTTCCCTCTACCGCGCTGCTGCCCTTGTCGCTCTACTTTTTCCCCTCAAGCTTCGCCGCCGCCGTGTTTCTGATTGCGCTGGCGACCTGGTTCCCGGTTACGGTGCTTACCTGGTCGGGCGTCGCCAGCGTCGACAGCCGCTATTACGACGTGGCCCGCACCCTGGGCGCAAAGCCGCTGTTCCTGGTGCTGCGCGTCGCGGTTCCCGCCTCGCTGCCGCATCTGTTTGTGGGGCTGTTTATGGGCCTGGGCGCCTCTTTTTCGGTGCTGGTGGCGGCGGAGATGATGGGCGTCAAATCGGGGCTGGGCTGGTATTTGCAGTGGGCGCAGGGCTGGGCAGCCTACGCCAATATGTATGCCGCGCTTATCGTGATGGCGGTGCTGTTCTCGTCGCTGATCACCCTGCTGTTTATCGTTCGTGACCGCACGCTCGCCTGGCAGCGCAACGCGGTGAAATGGTAATACTTTCTCAAGAGGAGTCGCCTGTGGCTGCATCTGTCTATAACTCTGTAACCGAACTGATTGGACAAACGCCGCTGCTACGCCTGTCGCGATTCAGCGAGCGTCACGGCGTGCGCGCCGAACTGCTCGGCAAGCTGGAACTCTTTAACCCTAACCACAGCGTTAAGGATCGCATCGCGCTGGCGATGATTGAACAAGCGGAGCGCGACGGCTTGATTAAGCCAGGTGACACTCTCGCCGAAACCACCAGCGGCAATACCGGCATCGGCGTCGCCTCCATCGCCGCGGCCAAAGGCTACCGCTTTCGCGTCTATATCAACGATTTCGTCAGCATCGAGCGCAGCAAGATTATTCAGGCCTACGGCGCCGAGGTGGTGCCTTTCAGCACCGTGCCGGGCTTCGCCGACTTTTATGAGGCCAGCGAGGGTGACTTTGTCGCCGCCACGCGCTGGCTGGTAGCGCAGGTGAGCGAAGCCGAGCCGGGCGTGCATTTTCTGCAGCAGCTTCAGAATCCGGCCAACCCGCGCGCACACGAGCTAACCACCGGCCCGGAAATCTGGCGCGATACCCAGGGCAAGCTGGATATTTTTGTCGCCTCGGTGGGCACCGGCGGCACGCTTTCCGGCATCGGGCGCTATCTGAAGGCGCAGGATCCCACCATTCAGGTGATCGCTGTCGAGCCGGGCATCGGCTCGCAGCCAGGCCCGCAGCGTCCGGAACCGCTGGAGATCACCGGCGTTCACGCCTTCAGCGGCCAGCCGCCGGAGCGCATTCCGCCTAACCTTGATCCGCAGGTTTATGACGACGCGATTGCAGTGGAAACCTGGCAGGCGTATCAGGCCGCGCGTCAGTTCGCGCTGGCGGAGGGCATTCTGGTGGGGGATTCATCAGGCGCGGTGCTGTTTGCCGCCCAGCAGCTGGCGGCGCGGCCGGAGAATCAGGGCAAGCGTATCGTTCTGCTGCTGGCCGACGGCGGTGCCAACTATCTCAGCACGCGGCTGTTTAATCACGATCAGCCGGTAGAAAGCCTGAAAGAGGCAACGGCGGTGCAGACGTCGCAGCAGCTGTAAGGCGGGTGGTCAGAGACGAAGAGGTAAAACGGCAGCCTGGGGCTGCCGTTTTTTATGATGCCAGTACGTCAGAGGTAATGCCTTTCGCAAACAGCAGCGAATCCGTTTCCGGACGCAGCACATTAATTGCCTTCAGATCGCGTGCGTAAATATCAATCTCTTTCACAAAAGCGTCGCCCACCGAATAGTGGCCGTGGGTATGGGTTTTCAGTACGCTGGCAATCTCCTCGGGACGGGTATTCAGCGCCTTGCTGTTAAAGGCCTGGGCGATAACCTCAGGATGCTGTGCGGCGTAGGCGTGGGCCTGCAAAATCGCATGAGTCATCGCCGCCGCCACGTCAGGCCGATCGCGGATGAGGCTACCGCGTGTGCCGATGACGCAGCAGCTCAGCCTGGCATAGGCATCGCTGAGATTGGTGGCGACCTCCCGGTAGCCCGGCTGCTGCGTCAGACGCCACATCACCGGATCCGAGCCGCTCGCCGCCTGGATCTCCCCTTTTTGCAGCACCATCGGCAGTAAATCCTGCGGAAAGACGCGCCAGTCAACCTCGGTATTGGGATCGACGCCGTGACGCTTGAGCAGCAGCGAGAAGAAGTTCTTATCCGCACCCGCCATATCGGTAACGCCGATAGTCTTGCCTTTCAGCGCCTGCAGCGAGGTCGGCCCGTCGTCGCGCGTCAGCAGCCGCATACAGCCGCCGTGCGTACCCGCCGTCAGCTTAACGTCGAAGCCCTGCTCCAGCGCCTTAAGCCAGCGCAGCGCCATACCCACCGCCGCTTCCGCCTTGCCAGTGGCTATCGACTCCAGCAGCAGCTCGGTTGAGTTGCCGAAGTTGACGAACTCAACCTCCAGGTTGTGCGCTTTAAAGAACTGATGCTGATCCGCCACGACCACCGGCGCCAGGCAGATGGCGTTGAGGTTGACCGCCAGACGGACCGGCGTCGGCTGCGCCAGCGCCCATTTGCCCGCGCCGCCCTGCAGCAGATCGGGCGACATAGCCATACCGGGCATGGCGTCATGCGCCCAGAGCGGTGGCGAAAAGGCGCTGGCGGCAAGCGCCGCGGCGGAATAATGCAAAAATTGCCGACGTGATAAAACGCTATTTACTGGCATAGCTGTACCCCCGAATAAAATAATCTTTCCCGGAAATGAAATAACAAATAAACAGAGCAACGAAGGCAGAGTAATGGGAAACAGGCGGGGCAACCAGCCTGTAAATTATGCCGATTCCGCATGTGGTTATCCGCTTTAATGCTTTTACATCGCCGGGAGAAAAATAAAGAATCGAAACTCTCTCTAAATAACTGAGGCAAGATGATGGCGCTTAGCGAATATCTCGACGAGCTGCTGCCGGTGATTAGCCAGACGCTGGCAAGCAGCGCGGCAGAGGTGGACAGACAAGGCGCGTTTCCCACGGCAAATTTCGCCCTGCTGCGCCAGCACGGCCTGCTGAGTTTCGCACTGCCGGCGTCGGCGGGCGGCGGTGGCGCGAGCCTGGCGCAGTGCCGCGCGGTGATTGCGGCAGTGGCGCAGGGGGAACCCTCTACCGCGCTGATTTTGATTATGCAGTACCTCAACGCACGTCGGCTAGGCGACGACTCCAGCTGGCCCGCCAGCGTGCGCCTCCAGGTGGCGCAGAGCATCGTGCAGCAAGGGGCGTTAATCAACGCACTACGCGTCGAGCCGGAGCTTGGCACCCCGGCGCGCGGCGGCCTGCCCGCCACCACGGCGCGACGCGGCGCGGACGGCTGGCGCATCAGCGGCGAGAAAATCTACTCTACCGGCAGCGTCGGGCTGAGCTGGTTTCTGGTCTGGAGCCGCAGTGACGACGCAGATCCGCTGGCAGGTGCCTGGCTGGTGCCCGCTTCCGCGCCCGGCATCCGCATTGAAGAGGAGTGGGATCACCTGGGCATGCGCGCCACCTGCAGCCACCGCGTGGTGCTGGAGGAGGTCTGGGTGCCGCTGGAAGATGCGGTTAACGTCAGCCGCTGGAGCGCGCCGCGCCCCGGCCTCAGCGACGAAGAGAGCCTGTGGATGGCGGTGCTGCTGGGCAGCCTGTATGACGCGATCGCGCGCGCGGCGCAGCGTGAATTTATCCGCTTTCTACAGCAGCGCGTTCCTGCCAACCTGGGCCAGCCGCTGGCGAGCCTGCCGCGCTTCCAGGAGCTGACGGGACGCATCGAAACCCTGCTCTTTACCAGCCGTACCCTGCTCGACAGCGCGGCGGCGGGAGCGATCGCCACATCCGACGCGGCGAAAGTGAAACAGGTCACTATCGACAACGCCATTCGCAGCGTGCAGCTGATGGTCGAGCATATCGGCAATCACGCGCTCACGCGTACCAGCCCGCTCGAACGTCACCTGCGCAACGTGCTGTGCGGCCGGATTCATACGCCGCAGGACGATGCTGTTTTCACCGCCGCCGGCAAAGCGGCCCTTTTATTCGACAGGAGTAGATGATGACGCTGGAGTTTATTGGCCTGGTCGGCGCGCACGAAGCAAGCGAGTCCGATGCTGGCAACGGTCAGGTGGTGGATCTCCCCTTTATCAAAGCCTTTGCCCAGACGCAGGAGTATGCGGGTTTTGACAAAGTGCTGCTGGCGGTCAACACCCGCGCGCCGGATTCGATGATTATCGCCAGCTACGTGGCGGCGCTCACCGACAAGCTCGGCCTGCTGGTGGCACATCGGCCCGGTTTTCAGGCCCCGACCTTTGCGGCGCGCCAGTTCGCCACTCTGGATCGGCTCAGCCAGGGGCGCGCGGCGATTAATGTTATCACCGGCGGCGACAGCGGCGATCTGCAGCGCGACGGCGACTTTCTCGATAAGGAGAGCCGCTATGCGCGCAGCGGCGAATATCTGGAGATTATGAAGCGGGTCTGGGCGTCACCACAGCCGTTCAGCTTTGAAGGGGATTTTTACCAGGTACGGGATAACTTTACCGAGGTGAAGCCATATCTTAAACCGCGCGTGCCGATCTATTTTTCCGGCGCGTCGCAGGCGGCGGTAAAGATTGCCGCGCAACATGCCGACGTCTATATGATGTGGGGCGAGCCGCTTGAGCAGGTCAAAGAGCGTATCGCCGAGGTGCGGGCCGCGGCGAAGCAGTATGGTCGCGAAGATCGTATCCGCTTCAGCCTGTCGCTGCGTCCGGTGCTGGGCGCGACCGACGAAGAGGCCTGGCAGCGCGCCGATCGGCTGCTTGCGCAGGCGCAGGCAACCCTCGGCGGAAAGGCGATTCAGCCCGACAGCAATACCGGCTCGCAGCGGCTGTATCAGCTGGCGACGGCGCGCAAGGTCTATGACAGCTGTCTGTGGACCGGCATCGCTGCCCTTTCCGGCGCGGCGGGCAACTCCACCTCGCTGGTGGGCGCGCCGGAAACGGTGGCGGAGGCGGCGCTGGAATATTACAAGCTCGGCATCACCACCTTTCTGTTCCGCGGTTTCGACCAGCTGCGCGACGCGGCGGATTACGGGCGTCTGCTGCTGCCGAAGATCCGCGAACGCGTAGCGGCCTATGACGCGGCGCAGACGACAGCGGCGTAGCGCCTTGCGGGGGCCGCTTTAAGCGGCCCTTTTTATCTCCGCCCAGTTGTCACTCATATTTAAACCGCTATATTAAACGCCACGACTCATTCGCCTCTCGGCTCAAACGCTGTGGCGATGGCGCGTCTTATAAGCAAACACGGCGGGTACAGCCCAAAGCTGACCCGCCGATGTTTTATTCACACCATCCCACTAGAAACGATAGGTCGCCGATACCGAGAAGTTGCGCGGCGCACCATAGACGTTATAAGCGCCAACCCAGGTGTCGTACTCTTTATCAAACAGGTTATTCAGGTTGGCCTGCAGTGACAGATTTTTATTCACCTCATAGCGGGCGAAGAGATCCACCAGCGCATAGCTGCCCTGCGTCGCATGCCAGGTGCCGTTGCCTTCCGGCGCGCCGACATCCTGCCAGGTGTGGGTCTGCCACTTCACGCCGCCGCCCAGCGTCAGCTGATCGAGCATCGGCAGGCGATAGCTGGTGAACAGATTGAAGCTGGTGCGCGGCAGCTGCGAGTTATAGGCGTTGCCGTCGCGATCCTGCGCCAGATAGGTGGTACCGCCGAAGGTCATCTGCCAGTTGTCGGTCAGCGCCCCGTTTACCTCGAACTCCACGCCGCGGCTGACGACGCCATCTTTTGCCGCGTAGGCGGTCGACTGCGATCCCGGAATAATCTGCCCGGTGTCTTCGCCGACGTTATCCAGCTCGGTGCGGAACAGCGACAGGGTGGTAGTGAGACGGCTGTTCAGCCAGTCAGACTTTACGCCCACTTCGTAGTTTTTCCCGATCACCGGCGACAGGAAGGCGCCGCTGCTGTCGCGGTAGTCCTGCGGCTGGAACACCGAGGTATAGCTGGCGTAGGCGGACCAGTTCTCCGCGAAGTCATAAATCAGCCCGCCGTAAGGCGTGGTGTTGTTTTTCTCCAGCTCCTCACCGGTGGTCAGCGTCTGGCGATTCCAGTTGGTGTAGCGCGCGCCCAGGATCAGATGCAGCGGATCGGCCAGCGAAATGCGCGTGGCGAGATAGACCGATTTCTGGCGAACCGTGGTGCTGTCAGCCGTCAGCTCGCGCGGACCCCAGTCAGTTTCGGGGAAGTCGCCGTTGAAGTTGTTGTAGTTACCCAGCTCGTCAGCCGAAATATTGGCCCAGGCGCTGTAATATTTATTCTGCTGGCGGCTGTAGTTAACGCCGACCATCAGCTCATGCTGACGACCCAGCAGTTCGTAGGGGCCGCTGGCGAAGGCATCGACCGCATCGACCTTACGCTTGCCGGTGTTGTAGCCGGTTCCGCCCACCACCGGATAGTCGGCATACTGCGAGACGCCGAGGCCGCTGGTTTTATCGAAGTAGCCGTCGAGATAGAGCTGCTTGCTGTCCAGGAACATCTCGTTGTGGGTGCCGTTAAGCGTGATGTTCCAGCCGTTGTCGAAGTCCTGCTTCAGGTTAACGAAGACCTTCTTGTTCTCTTTATCGTTGTAGGCCCACTCCGGCGCGGTATTGTAGCCGCGACGGGAATGGATCTGCGTGCCGTCGGTGTACCAGCGCGGCGTGCCGCTCCACATCGTCGAGTCGGTATTGACTTGAGAAAACTCGTAGCCGACGGAAAGCGTGGTGGAATCAGTCAGATCGGCGTCCACCACGCCGTAGACGAACTGCTTCGTGGCGCCGTAGCGTTCGATAAAGCTGTTCTTATCGTCATAGCCCGCTACCAGGCGGCCGCGCACGCTGCCGTCGCTGTTGAGCGGCGTAGAGAGATCGGCGACGTAGCGCTGTTTGCCCCAGCTGCCGTAGGTGGCGGAGACGCTGCCGGTAAAATCTTTGCTGTCGGCGTGTTTGCGTACCATATTGATGGCCGCTGAGGGATTGCCGGGGCCGGTCAGCAGACCGGTGGCACCGCGCACCACTTCCACGCGCTCATAAAGCGCCATATCCGACTGCGCATCGCCGAGGTTCCAGCGCGAGGCAAAGGTGGTCGGAATGCCATCAACCATATAGTTGTCAATCTCGAAACCGCGCGCATAGTAGCTGGTGCGATCCATATCGCTGCTGACGCCGGTGATCCCCATTGTGTTGTGCAGCACGTCATTCAACGACTGAAGCTGCTGATCTTCCATGCGCTGCTTGCTGACGATGGTGACCGACTGGGGGATATCGCGCGCGATCAGCGCCATTTTGGTACCGGCGCGGGTAACAGGCACGCTGTAATCGCGCGGATCCTGTTGCCCGGTGCTGCTGGCGCTGGCGTCAACGGTAAGCGTCTGTTCGCTGGCGGCGGCCGCATCGGCGGCGTGGGCGCTCTGCGCAACGCTGGCGGCAATCAGCACGGCCAGCAGCGAGCGCTACAGCGGGTGTTTTATGGCGCTGGCGCTGTTGGCCGCACGGTATTCCCTGACGCGCTGAACATCAAAAGACATCACTCTTCCTCTATTTCATTATTGGTTATGGCTGCCGCTGGTTGCCGGTTCGACCCGCCTGCCCGGCCGCAGGACGCTGTTCTGACGTGATGCTGTAATAAAGCAAATGAGAAATATACGCATTGCCATTATCATTGCAAGCAATTGTTAATAAATGCTGCAAAACAACACGGACAAGCGAGGGGTCGAAACACCCTGATTAATAAGAGGTTTAAGCAGAACGCTGGCGAAAGTAAGCCATAACTACTGGAATTTACAGGAAAGCACGGGTGCCCACGCTGAATGCGGGCGTCAGGTCGCCCTGCCTCCAGCATCCGACTGCGGGGCGGGTACAGCCCCTGGCCGCCAGGCCTGAAATGCGAAAGGATGGGGAAACAACGCGATGTTCAGCGAGCGCCTGCGCCTGCCTGCTATCGACTGCAGATTTAAACGGCGTCGACAGGGCAAATGGCTGGCGTCTTTTAATTCGCTGATTAACGGCGGATTAATATAACAACCGGCCCGGCTCCACTGGAGAAAATTTATTCCAGATCACAGTACAGTGAAACAACGTGAGCTATTTGAGCGCGGACAATAGTTTCGCACGTCACTATCCTGGCGCGTGTTATAAAGACGCTGGCGCTTTCATTTAGTAAATATTGCTATCGTTAATGATAACGCTGCGCAAAGAGTGCGCTGTTTTTGAAGATTTATAACCTGCTCTCTTTTAACGCGTTGCCGTCATGGCAGAGACGAGCTGTAAAGCCGCGCGCCGCATATAATGATGCGATCGCGCTAATGCGTCTACTATCAGCAAGATAGCGCAGGTCACGATTAAAAATAAGCGCGGCGTTGCGCCATTATTGCCGTAAGGGCAACCGCACGAAAACTATTCATCTCCGATCCACTCTTAGACTGGTTTATATTGGTTCTTGTTATTTTATGCTAAAAAATTAACCCGATTGCGGTAACAAATTACTATGCTCAAAATGACATTATCTGTGCTTTAGCTTATTTCCTTTATCTATTTTTTACCGTAAACTGCGCGCTTTACATATTTTGATTAGTTAAGGGTTATATCCATGAGTGATGCGCTGAAAGCATTGAATAATCTTCGTACGCTGCGCGTTCAGGCACGAGAAATTGAGCTAGACGTGTTAAACGAGATGCTCGAAAAGTTCTCTGTCGTTGTCGCAGAACGTCGTGAAGAAGTGAATGCTGAACAAGCCGCACAGAAAGAAAAAGCGGAGAAGCTGGCATTGTATAAAGAGATGCTGATGAAAGACGGCATCGATATTTCCGATCTGGCCGATCTGGCGCAGAACGAAAGCAAACCAAAAGCGAAACGCGCGCCGCGTCCGGCAAAATATAAGTTCACCGATGAAAACGGCGAAACCAAATTCTGGACCGGCCAGGGCCGCACTCCTTCGCCGATTAAAAAAGCGCTGGATGCAGGCGGCTCGCTGGACGAGTTCCTGATCTAATAATAAAGGCGCTGATAGTCAGCGCCTTTTTTATCTCCGCTTTTCAGCCTTTCCGCATTCGCGGCCGCGATTTATTCAGATCGCCGGCAAGCCGAGGTTTTCACGCAGCGTGGCGTAAGCGTAGTCCGTCGGGAACAGACCGCGACGACGCAGCTCCGGGATCACCAGCTCGACAAAGCGATCCAGCTGGTCGGGCATAATAGCCGGCATAATATTAAAGCCGTCCGCACCGCCCTGCTCCAGCCAGAGCTGGAAGTCGTCGGCGATATCCTCTGCCGTGCCGACGATCACCCGATGACCGCGCGAACCTGCGGCGATAGCCGCCAGCTCGCGCAGCGTCAGGTTCTCGCGCTTCGCCATATCGGTCATCAGCTTCACGCGGCTCTGGTTGCCTTCGCCCAGCGGCACCTCCGGCACCGGGCCGTCCAGCGGATAAGTTGAAAGATCGAGACCAAAGCGCAGCGAAAGCTGTTTAAGCCCGTTGTCGATATCCACCAGCGTATTCAGCTCTTTCCACAGCGCCTTCGCCTCTTCGCGGGTGCGGCCGACTATCGGCATCACGCCCGGCATAATCACCACGTGATCCGGGTTGCGGCCTGCGGCGTTAACCTGCGCCTTCTGCGACTGATAAAAGGCCTGCGCCTCTTCCAGGCTGGCGGCGGCGGTAAAGACCACTTCGGCCGTTTCGGCGGCGAGCTGCTGACCGTCGGCAGAGGACCCCGCCTCGATGATCACCGGACGCCCCTGCGGCGAGCGGGTAATATTCAGCGGCCCCTGCACCTGGAAGTGCTCGCCGACGTGGTTAATCGGCTTAATCTTGTCGTTAACGAAGTACTGGCCCGAGGCGGGATCTGGCTGGACAGCGCCCTCTTCCCAGCCTTCCCACAGTTTACTGGTCACCTGCAGGAATTCGCGCGCGCGCGCATAGCGTTCGGCGTGGTTCGGCATATCGTCGCGACTGAAGTTTTTCGCCACGTCGGCGGAGAAAGAGGTCACTACGTTCCAGGCGGCGCGGCCGCGGCTGATATGGTCGAGCGAGGAGAAGGTGCGCGCCATAGTAAAGGGATCGCTGAAGGTAGTGGACGCGGTGGCGGCCAGGCCGATTCGGCGGGTGTTGACCGCTACCGCCGAGAGCATGGTCAGAGGTTCAAGGCGCGCCATGGTAGAGGGCAGACGATACATGCTGGTCGCCAGCGCGTCGCCGACGAAAAAGAGGTCAAAACGCCCCGCTTCCGCTTTTTGCGCCAGGCGGATCAGCCAGTCGATATCGGTCGGTGCGCCCAGCTCTTCGGTCAGGCGCCAGCCGCTTACGTGATGCCCTACCGGCTGAACGAAAAGACCAAGACGCAGACGTGTTTTTGCAGATGAACTGTCCATATTATTTCCCTGATTGCGATAAAAGCCGTCTCTGAGCGGCTATAGAAAATGATCGGTGGCGATCAGCGCCTGTTCCAGCGCCGTCGGCGAAATTTCAAACGGCAGACGCGCCGCGCTGGCCGCCGGAAAACGAACCTCCGCGGCGAGACGATGCAGCGCCGCCGCGCGATCGCCCGCCAGCGCAGGCAGCTTCAGCGGCGCGTCGAAGCGCCGCAGCAGCGCCACCAGCGCCGCGTCCGGCTCGCCGTTTCCCTGCTCCATAAAAGACTGAACCAGCAGGCTGTAGCCAACCTTCTCGCCGTGCAGCCAGTGGTGCAGCTCCGGCAGCCAGGTCAGGCGGTTATGGATGGCGTGGGCGAAGCCGGGCGTCGGTAGCGTATCGCGCATGCTGTTGGCCAGTCCAGCCAGCACGATGCTGGCGTCGATGATGCGCTCCAGCGCGAAGGTCACCTCGCGTTGCCGGTTCGCCTCGATAGCGTCGTCGCCCCACTGCAGAAAAGCGTCGACCGCACGCTGCGCCGCCATCACCTTCAGATCGAGCGCCAGGCTGTCGGGATTATGGCGCTGATAGGGGCGAAACTCGTACCACTTGGCCAGCGCGTCGACGATGCCCGCTTTCAGATAGCGCACATCGCTGCGGGCGATAATTTCGCTGTCTACCAGCACCAGCGCCGGCATTTTACGCAGCGGCTGACTGCGCAGATGTCCGCCCTGCGCGTTATAGACGATGGCCACCGGCGACCAGGCGGCGCAGGTGGCGGCCAGGGTAGCAAAGTTGATCACCGCGACATTATCCAGCCCGTCGCCCGCTGCTTTCGCGCAGTCCAGCACGCGTCCGCCGCCGACGGCCAGAATCGCCTCCGCCCCCTGCTGCGCCGTACTGGCCTGTAGCTGGCTTATCGCCTCGTCGCTGCATTCACCGTCGAGCAGCTCCAGCTGCCAGCGAATGCCCTGACTCTCCAGGCTCTGGGTCAGTTCAGGATTGACCGCCTGCCAGGCGCGCGGCGAGCTGAGAATGCGAAGATGGGTGGCGATGGGACGAATATGTTCTCCGGCCCGCGCGCGGATTCCGGCCTGCTGTAGATAGGCTTGCGGCGATTTAATGGCTAACACGGCTTATCCTGCTGTGGATCTGCTACCCGTTAAAACCGTCGGGTAAACAGAGAGTTAATAAGGTTGCCCTTGCGCGCGGCGTCTGCAGGGCATAGTACGACAAACGCTAATTTAAGCAACGCTTTAAGGGGTTTCACCTCTTCACAAATTCGCATTAGCTTAGCAATATTTCAGATATAGCCACTGGCGGCTTTGTTGCTACCCTTTGGCATCTGCTTTTTATTCCGGAGATGTCGATGCGCTTTTCCCCTTTTCCGGCGGCGACGCTGTGAGCCTCACCGCGCAGCTGAGCCAGCTGATTATCCGCTCCCAGCCTGACCACGCTGCGCGCCAGCAAGCGCGCGAAGGGGTGCAGGATTTTCTCGCCGTAAGCTGGCCGGTGCTTAACCGGCAGGTGCCGGACAGCGGTTTGCCGCTGCTGAAAACCCTCTACCGCGACGGCGGCCCGGCGTCGCGCGCGCTGCTGCTTGGCTACGCCGCGCATGCCCTCGACTACGACGACTTTCACGCCGACTTTCGCGGCCATCCCAGCGTGGTGATATTGCCTGCGCTGCTGGCGTGGGCGGCAGAGAAGCGCGCCTTCGACGCGGCGCGCTTTCTGGATGCCTTTATTATCGGCGTGGAGATGGCCGGTCGGCTCGGCCTGGCGATAACGCAAAGCCACTATACGCTCGGCTACCACAACACCGCGTCGCTCGGCACCCTGGCCGCCGCCGCCGCGCTGGCGCGCTTTAGCGGCGCGGACGTGCATCAGACCGCGGTGCTGCTCGGCATTGCCGCCACCGAGGCGAGCGGCCTGCGCGCCCAGTTTGGCTCAGCGGTCAAGCCGCTGCATGCCGGTTTCGCCGCCGAACGCGCGGTGCGCGCCGCGCAGCTGGCGCTGGCGGGGTTCGACGGGCAGCCAACGGGCGTGCTTGAGTCCTTTCTCTCACTGGGCAGCGCGGAGCGGGCGCAGCCTGAAGCGCTGCTCGACTTCTGGGGCGCGCCCTGGCGCATCGTTACGCCGGGGCTGGAGTTCAAGCCCTTCGCCACCTGCGCCGGCACGCACAGCGCGGCAGAAGCGACGCGCGAAATCCGCCAGCGCTGGGCCGGTTCGCCGGAGGAGCTGCTGAGCGCCATCGATCGTATTAGCGTGGCCTTCCCGCCCGGCGGCGATATTGCCGCCTCGGTGCGCCAGCCCAAAAACGGCATTGAGGCGCGCTTCAGCCTGGAGTATGTCATCGCCGCGATGCTGATTTACGGCGACCTGCGCATGGCGGACTTTGCCGAAGGCGAGGTCAATCCGCAGATTATGGCGCTGGCGGCGAAGGTGACGCGCCAGCCCGACGAGGGCGCGCCGCCGGACGCCATCAACCCTGCGCTGCGCTTCCATGAGGTGACGCTGGTGCTGCGCGATGGCACGGCGCTGCGTCAGCGGCGCACCCGTCAGCAGTCGCTGGCGACGCCGGTGGATGTTGCGGGCAAGCTGCGCGCGGCGCTGACCGACGAGCAGGCGCTGCTGGCGTGCAGCGCGCTACGGGACAATGAGGATCTGCGTCGCCTGGCGCAGGCGCTCACCGCCGCGCTGTAGCGCACCCTGGCTAGCCTTGCGGCGGCGTAAAGGCGGCAACCGCCGGCGCGTCGCCAGTATATTTTCTGACGTTAACCACGGCGATCTGGCCGGTGCAGCCCTGCGCCAGCGCCGAGGTGCCGATATCCTGCGTCAGCACATTGGGGTTGCCGTGACGGCAGAGCGGACGCGCGGCGGCGGGATCGACCGGATCGTACCAGGCGCCGGTGGGCAGGCGCACCACGCCGGGCCTGATCGTCTCGGTCAGCGCGGCGCTGGCCAGCACATGCCCGCGCGCGTTGTACAGCTCAATAAGGTCGTTCTCGGCAATGCCCAGCCGCTGCGCATCCAGCGGATGCAGGCTGCAAACCTCGCGCCCGTTGCGCTTGCCGCTGCGGCTGTAGTCGCCGAAATCGAGTTGGCTGTGCAGGCGCGTCGCCGGCTGGTTAGCGATCAGCCAGAAAGGATACGTTGCGCAGGGCTGCTCGCGCGGCGCGCGCCATACCGGATGGCCGGGACAATCCTCATAGCCGAAACCGGCGATGGTGTCGGAAGCGATCTGAATCTTCCCGGTAGGGGTCGGCAGCGGATGGGCCGAGGGATCGGCGCGAAACGCATTGATCATGCGGCCGCCGTCCTGCAGCTGCGGCAGCGCCACGACGCCTTCCCGCCAGAAGGCGGCAAAATCGGGCAGCCTCACCTGATGCGCCGCCAGCTTTTCCTGAAGCTGCGCATAGAGATGTTCAAGCCAGCCGCGCGCGTCGCGGCCTTCGGTAAACGCCGCCTCTCTTCCCAGCCGACGCGCCAGCTCGCTGAAAATCTGATAGTCGTCACGCGCCTCACCGTACGGGGCCGCCACCGGCTGCATAGCGATGAGATGGCGGTCGGTCGGCGCGCCGCCGATATCTTCGCGCTCCAGCGTCATGGTGGCAGGCAGCACGATATCCGCGTGGCGCGCGGTAGCGGTCCAGGCGCTCTCGTGCACGATCAGCGTATCAAGGCGGCAAAAGGCCTGACGCAGCCGCGCCAGATCCTGATGATGGTGGAACGGATTGCCGCCCGCCCAGTAGGCCAGCCGGATAGTGGGATAGGTCAGATGGCGGCCGTTATAGTGAAATTTTTCGCCGGGATGCAGCAGCATATCGGCGATGCGCGCCACCGGAATAAAGCGGTCGATGCCGTTTTTGCCCTGCGGCAGCGCCGGAAAGCTCGCCAGATTATGATGTTTGCCGTAGTGCCCCAGCGCGCCGAGCGCGTAGGTAAAGCCGCCGCCGGGCAGGCCGGGCTGCCCCAGCGCGGACGCCAGCGCCAGCCCCAGCCAGACCGGCTGCTCGCCATGCTGGGCGCGCTGCAGGGCGTGCGCCACGGTGATCAGCACGCGCCTGCCGTGCAGGTCGCGCGCCAGTGTGCGGATCTGCGCCGCAGGGACGCCGCAGCGTTCGGCGGCCCAGTCGGCGTCGCGCGCGACGCCATCCTCCTCGCCCAGCAGATAAGCGCTGAGCGCCGGCCAGCCGTGGGTGTAGCGCGCCAGAAAGTCGTCGTCGGTCAGACCCTGGGTGGTCAGCTCATGCAGCAGCGCGAGCATCAGGGCCGCATCCGTGCCGGGAATTATCGACAGCCACTCGCCGTCCGCTTCGTCGGGCAGATCGCTCTTCAGCGGGCTGACGGAGATAAAGCGCGTGCCGCGTCGGGCGGCGCGCTGCATAAAGCCGCGCTCGGTATGCTCGCTCAGGCCGCCGCTCGCCACCTGCGAATTTTTTAGCGCCAGCCCGCCGAACGCCAGCACCACCTCGCTGTGCTCAGCAATTGTCTCCCAGCTGACGCCGCGCCGCGCGATCTCATTCATATCGCCGACAATATGCGGCAGCAGCACCGAGGCCGCGCCGGAGCTGTAGCTGTTGACCGAGCGCACATAGCCGCCCAGCACGGTATTCAGAAAGCGGTGTACCTGGCTTTGCGCATGGTGAAAGCGTCCGGCACTTGACCAGCCGTAGGAGCCGCCGAAAATACCGGCCGGTCCGTAACGCTCCCCGACGCGCCGCAGTTCCTGCGCCACCAGCGCGTAAGCCTCTTCCCAGCTCACCGCCACGTAGCTGTCCTGACCGCGACGCGGGTCGGCACCCGGCCCGTTCTCCAGCCAGCCGCGCCGCACCATCGGGCGCGACACCCGCGCCGAATGCGCGAGCGCGTTGTGGAGATTGCCCAGCAGCGGGCTGGGATCGGGATCGCCGCTAAATGGGGTAATCGCCAGTCTGTCACCGTCGCGGCGCGCGCGAAAGGCGCCCCAGTGGGCGCTGTGCATACTCTCGGTCATGGTGGTCCTGCGGAGAAAGGGTGCTCAGAGCACCGTTGCGATAAAGTTGCGCACGCGCCCGTTGCTGGGATCCTCCAGCACCTGCTGCGTCGGCCCGGCGGCGACGATCCTGCCACTTTCCATAAACACCAGCGTATCGGCGATTTCACGCGCGAAGCCGATCTCATGGGTGACGATCACCATGGTGATGCCGGAGTGCGCCAGCTGCTTAATCACCTGCAGCACTTCGCCCACCAGCTCGGGATCGAGCGCCGAGGTCGGCTCGTCAAACAGCAGCACGCCGGGATCCATCGCCAGTGCGCGGGCGATGGCGACGCGCTGCTGCTGCCCGCCTGACAAATTTTGCGGCCACTCCTCTTCGCGCCCCGCCAGCCCAACCTGCTGCAGCAGCGCGCGCGCCTTTGCCAGCGCCTGCTGACGCGGCGCTTTTTTTACGCGAATCGGTGCGTCGGCGATGTTTTGCAGCACCGTGCGGTGAGGAAAGAGATTGAACTGCTGAAACACCATGCCGATATCGCGGCGCTGGCGCGCCACCTCGCCGCTGTTCAGCTCGTTCAGCGCCTGCCCTTTCTGCCGGTACCCCACCAGCTCGCCGCCGATGCGGATAGTGCCGCCGTCCAGCTTCTCCAGATGGTTAATGCAGCGCAGCAAGGTCGACTTACCCGAGCCGGACGGCCCAAGGATCACCGTTACCGAGCCGGCCGGAATATCCAGGTCAACCTCATCGAGCACGGTGACGCCGGAAAAGCGTTTGGTCACGTTACGCAGGGCAATTGCCTCAGCCATTACTGATACTCCTTTCGCTGCGGGTCGACGTCACGCCATTTAACAGGGTGCGCGACTGACCGCGCGACACACCGCGCGAAAAGTAGCGTTCAATATAGAACTGCCCGACCGACAGCACCGAGGTCATCAGCAGATACCAGAGCGTCGCCACCAGCAGCAGCGGGATCACCTCATAGGTGCGCTGATAGATAATCTGCGCGGAGAAAAGCACATCCTGCAGCGAGATAACCGACACCACCGCCGTGGTTTTTAGCTGGCCGATTACCTCATTGCCCGCCGGCGGCAGAATGGCGCGCATCGCCTGCGGCAGAATGGTAAAGCGGAAAATCTGCGCCGGACGATAGCCGAGCGCCCGCGCCGCCTCAAGCTGCCCGTTACCGACGCTCTGAATACCGGCGCGCACGATCTCCGCCGCGTAGGCAGACTGGTGCATCACCAGCGCGATAACGGCGGCGCTAAACGGGCTGATCAGCGCATTGGACTGGGCGCTCCACAGCTCGCCTGTACCCGGCAACGACAGGGAAAGCGTGGGATAGAGCGCGGCGATGTTGTACCAGAGAAACAGCTGCACCAGCATCGGCACGCCGCGAAAGAACCAGGTATAGGCCCAGCTTACCGCGACCAGCACCGGATTCGAGGAGAGGCGCATCAGCGCCAGCACCGTGCCAAAAGCGAACCCCAGCACCACCGAGATCGCGGTCAGCTGCAGGGTCATCACGACGCCCTGCAGGATTGACGCCTCGGTAAAGTTATCGGCAATAACGCCCCACTCAAAGCGCGGGTTATTAATCATCGAGTGGGCCATCGCCGCCACGCACAGCAGCACCAGCAGCGCGCTCAGCCAGCGGCCGTAGTAGCGTTTGCCGACGATGCGCAGCTCGTCAGCTCGGTCGGGTGCCGGATTCACTGAAAGATCTCCTGATTACGTTTCGCCTCTTTTACCGCGCCGAAGCCGATGCCCCAGCGATCGAGGATCTTCTGGTAGCTGCCATCTTTGATCAGCGAATTGAGCGCGGCCTGCACCGCAGGCTCCAGCGGCGAATCTTTCGGGAAGGCCACAGAGACCGGTGCGTCATTGACGCTGATCTCACCGCTCATGGTCAGCGGCTTGATCAGGTTTACCTGCCAGCTCAGTCCCTCATACGGCCCGAAGAACATCGGCACGCGGCCGCTGACCACCGCCTGCACGCCCGCCGGTCGATCGGGGAAAACAGCGATTTTAATCGGCGGCTTGCCGGCGCTTTCACAGGCTTTGCTCGCCTCTTCCAGCCGGGTGATCTGGGTGGTGCCCGCGCCCGCGCCGACCTCTTTGCCGCACACGGCGTCGAAAGTGGTGAACGGCGCGAGAGTGGCGCTTTTCAGGGAGATAATGCCGAGGCGGCTGGCGTTGTAGTAGCCGACAAAATCGACCTGCTTCAGGCGCGCCTGGGTGGCGTTGATGTTGGAGAGCGCCACATCGTAGCGCCCGGTTTTCAGGCCGGGAATAATATTGTCGAAGCCGCCGGTGTCGCGCCACTGCACCGCGACGCCCAGCCGCTCGCCGACGGCGTTCATCACGTCGATTTCGCGCCCCGCCAGGGTTTTGTTGTCCTCTTTATAAAAGGTGGTGGGCGGCGTATTGGGGTTTGTTCCGGCGACAATATAGCCGCGCTTCAGGATAGCGGCAGGTACCAGGCTTTTCAGCGCGGGATCGGCTTGCACATGCAGCGAACTGTCGGTCGGCACCGAGGTGTCGGCAGCCATCGCGCCCTTGGCGGCCAGCGCGAGAACGATAAGGGTAACGCTTTGCATGAGTTTCACTGGGACCTTTCTCCTGATCAAATAAAATCCCTTGCGGGAAAATGCGCAGCCGGGGTAACGCTTCGCAAGCTTAAACAGATGTTGTCTCTCTCCGGGAATGAATATCCATACGGCTGGACGGCTTTATTCTCAGTGAGAGCAGGCAGGGTTAACAAATGCAAAAAAACGCTAAGCATTGCCGGATCAGGCATTAGCGCGGCGCGTCGTCCGTTTCCTAACCTACTGTGTAGAAATGTAAATATGCTGACGCAATCTATACAATGAGAATCATTATCACTATCATACGCATTTGCTTACACTCATTAACGCAACAGGGAGAATGTTTAAGTGAATGTAACGGTAGATTTCAGAAAGCGCCCCTGCGCCCTGCTAATGGTCGGTATGCTGAGCGCCACCGGCGTCAGCGCGGCGGAAGAGACAGAAAAGCTGGCCGATGACGAAACGATGCTTGTCACCGCCGAGCAGATACTCAAGCAGCAGCCCGGCGTCTCCACCATTACCGCTAAAGATATTGAAAAAAGCCCGCCGGTGAACGACCTCTCCGACATTATTCGAAAGATGCCCGGCGTAAACCTTACCGGTAACGGCGCCAGCGGCAGTCGCGGCAACAACCGCCAGATCGATATTCGCGGCATGGGGCCGGAAAACACGCTGATTATGATAGATGGCGTGCCGGTTTCCTCGCGCAACGCGGTGCGCTACAGCTGGCGCGGCGAACGCGATACGCGCGGCGACACCAACTGGGTGCCGCCTGAGATGGTGGAGCGCATTGAAGTGATCCGCGGCCCGGCGGCGGCGCGCTACGGTTCCGGCGCGGCGGGCGGCGTGGTGAATATCATTACCAAACGGCCAACCAACGACTGGCACGGCTCCCTTTCGCTGTTTACCAACCAGCCAGAAGACAGCAAAGAGGGGGCGACGAAACGCGCCAACTTCAGCCTGAGCGGGCCGCTGGCAGGCGACGCGCTGACGATGCGCCTCTATGGCAACATCAATAAAACCGACGGCGACGCCTGGGACATTAATACCGCCGAGAACGGCTCCTATGCGGCGGGACGCGAAGGGGTGCGCAATAAAGATATCAACGGCGTGCTCTCCTGGAAGATAACCCCAGAGCAGATCCTTGATTTCTCGTACGGCTACAGCCGCCAGGGCAATATCTACGCCGGCGACACGCAAAACAGCAACGGCAATAACAGCGCTAACGGCCTGGTCGAATCGCTGGTCGGCAGCGAAACCAACCGTATGTATCGTCAGTCTTATGGCCTGGCGCACAACGGTATCTGGGACAGGGGCCTGTCGAAGCTGACGTTCAATTACGAAAAAACCAATAACACGCGCCTGCAGGAAGGCTCCGGCGGCAGCGTGGAAGGAATGATCAACAGCGATAAATTCGCCACCAGCCAGCTGGAGAGCTACCGCGGCAACGCGGAGATTAACTTCCCGCTCGACTGGCTGCGCGAGCAGACGGTGACGCTGGGCGCGGAGTGGAATCATGACAGGCTGAACGATCCCGCCTCGATGCAGGCCGCCAACCAGGCGGGCGTCAATATCGGCGGCGTCAGCGGCAACGCGGCGGATCGCAGCAGCAAGAACAGCGCGACCCTCAGCTCGCTCTATTTTGAGGATAATATTGCCGCGACCGACTCGACCGAAATTATTCCCGGCATCCGCTTCGACTACCACAACAGCTTTGGCGCCAACTGGAGCCCGAGCCTGAACCTGTCGCAGGGGCTGGGAGATGATTTTACGCTGAAGGCGGGTATCGCCCGCGCCTTTAAAGCGCCGAATCTCTATCAGTCTACCGAAGGCTATCTGCTCTCTACGCGCGGCAACGGTTGTCCGAAGGATATTACCTCAGGCAGCTGTTATCTGCTGGGCAGCGACGACCTTGAGCCGGAAGTGAGCGTCAATAAAGAGCTGGGCATTGAGTACGCCCATGAGGGTTATGTGGCGGGCATCACCTGGTTCCGCAACGACTACAAAAACAAGATTGTCTCTGGGCGCGAGCGCGTGGGTATCGCCTCTAACGGCTATAACATTCTGCGCTGGGAAAATGGCGGCAAGGCGGTGGTGGAAGGACTGGAAGGCAATCTGACGGTGCCGCTGATCGCCGATACGCTGGAATGGCGCAGCAACGCCACCTATATGCTGAAGTCGGAAGATAAAGAGACCGGTAATCCGCTGTCGATTATTCCAGAGTACACCATCAACTCGCAGCTGGAGTGGCAGATAACAAGCGACCTTTCTGGCGATATCAACTGGACGATGTATGGCCGCCAGAAGCCGCGCGAGTTTTCCGAATCGCGTCTGGAAGTGAACAATCTGTCGCAGCGCGAAATCGGAGCCTACTCGGTGGTGGGCCTGAACCTCAACTACGACCTGACAAAAAATCTGCGTGCCAACGCGGGCGTCAGCAATCTGCTGGATAAACGCATCTATCGCGAGAACGATGGGGCGTCCACCTACAACGAGCCGGGCCGCGCCTGGTACGCCGGGGTGACCTACAGCTTCTGATCGGCCTGCCCGCCGCCGTTGCGCGATGCCTCTGCGCAACTTTCGCTTTCAACCCGGCGGGCGAAAGATTGCTGATTTAACCTGATGTAAAGCGAAGCGCCTGGGGTTATGATGCAGGCGCTGCGGGTCATGCGTCGTCACTATCCGCCGCGCCTTGCGGGAAAAAGCAGACAGATGCACAGGCGCGGGTTTCGACGCCAGGCTACGCTGAATAAACCCGTAATTCAGGAGAGTAAAGCCCGTGAAATTTGAAAATCAGGATGCGTTTAAACTGGCGGTGGCTTATATGGAGCGAAAAGAGAATGTCACCGGCATTACCGTCTACTTTAAATCCTTTATCGAGACCTACCAGAAATTCGATCGCTGGCTGAGCGCGGCCGATCCGGTGCAGGCTGTCGAAGAGGAGAAGAAAGCGGCTAAAGCCAATCCCGATTCTCTGCTCTGACGCGCCGCGCGGCGGGATAAGAGGGTCGGCTTGCGATCGCTCTTAACCCGTCGGCACAGCATCCCTCGCCCGGCGCTGTCTGGGCGTTGTCCTTTTGCCGCCGCGCCCTGTGGCGCATTCGTCGCTTATCATCCGTCTCTGTTTTATGCTTAACTCTCGCTCTACCCTTTTCAGTACGTGGTAAAAATGCACTATTTTAATGATTTAATGGGCTTTATTGAGGGGAACGTCGCGCTTTCCGCCACCTTCAATATTATTCTGCTTATCTTCGCCGGCATGATTGCGCACCTTGTCTGCAAATTCTTCGTGGTCAAAGTGGTGCGGAAGGTCTTTTTCAGCGCCCATAAAAGCGATGTCCCGCTGGATAAGGATGTCAGGATCTCGGAGAAGCTCTCCAACTTTATTCCGGTTATTACCGTCTATTATCTGCTGCAGTTTATGCCGGAGCTGCCTGAGCATCTGCAAATCGCCATCAGGACGCTGTGCGGCATTCTCTTCTTCGTCTATTTGTCGCTCTTTTTTAACGAAGTGCTGGAGATCGTTAATAACTCCTACTCGAAAAAGTCGAAGCGTAAAAATCATTCGATTAAAGGCTATATCCAGATCGGCAAAATCCTGGTGCATATTTTGTCGGCGATTATGATCCTGGCAATTATGTCGAATAAGTCGCCGGTGATTATTATCTCCAGCCTGGGCGCGGCCGCGGCGGTTTTAATGCTGGTCTTTCAGCATACCCTGCTGTCGCTGGTGGCCAATATTCAGGTTTCGTCAAACGATGTGCTGCAGCTTGGCGACTGGATTGAGATGCCAGATAAAAATCTCAGCGGTGAGGTAACGGATATCGCTCTGCATACCATTACCATCCGCAACTGGGATAACACCATCTCCCGCATTCCCACCAAAAATTTCCTGACGGAAACCTATACCAACTGGCAGGCGATGTTTTCCTCGGGCGCGCGGCGCATTATGCGCAGTTTCTATCTCGATCTCGACTCCGTGACCTTTGTGAATCAGGAGATGCTGCAGTCAATGACGCAGCTGCGCGGCGTCAGCGAACCGCTTTCCGTGCTGCTTGACGGTCGCGACATTAGCGCCGTGGGCGATCGCTGGTTTATTGAAAACGGCTTAACCAATCTTACGGTGTTTCGCCACTACCTGACCGCCTGGCTGGCGCAGCGCGACGATATCCGCAAGGATATGTATATCGTGGTGCGCGCACTGAAGCCCTCGCCGGACGGTCTGCCGATTGAGGTCTACTGCTTTACCTCCTCGACGCTGTGGGCCGACTATGAAAACTCACAGTCGGCGATTTTCGAGTATATCTTTGCGGTGGCGACGCTTTTTTCGCTGCGCATCTATCAGCACCCTTCCGGCTCTGATTTCTGGCGTCTTTCGCGCGATCGCGCGCAGGCGGCAGAGGAAAATCGTTCGCCTTTCGCCTGAAAAGGCTCGCGTTTTCCCGCAAACCTACCCCGCTTTTTTATGCCGCCGCGCGCGGCGGCATACTCAACAATCCTTATTAACTTACAGAAAAATCAGCATCTTTTGCTGCGGCATTCGCTTGCTTAAGGGTTACGCCGGGCTACGCTTAAAGGGTGACTAGCTAGTCCTTTTATCTAATGGAACAGTGATAGGAGTTCTACCTATGACACAACAGAAGTACAGAGGTGGCGCCGGTAATTTTGCCAACGATCCGGATCGTGCCAAAGAAGCAGGCAGCGCAGGAGGCAAAGCCAGCGGAGGCAATTTCAGGAATAATCCTGACAGAGCCAGGGAAGCAGGTCGGAAAGGCGGTCAGAAAAGCCGACGTCCGCCAGGTAATTCTGAGTAAGGTACCTTGAGGATTGTTGTTCGCCACGGAATGGCGGTTCTCTTTCTCCGCACTGCCGCGCAAAAAAAGGCCGCCTGAAGGCGACCTGTAAGAATACGCGTGCCCCACCCGGCGCTTATCTCCGGCACTCGCAATGGCTTAGCTCTTGAAGGGGCGTAAGAATAGTCTCATAAAATCCGCCGCGCCCTTTAACCTTTCTTGCCAGGGAGACTATTAGTCTGCTAACAAATAGACCTGAGCGGCTCTCTTCAGCTTCTGGGCGCGACTCCTCTCTTTTATAACTACACTAAAGTCATCAGCGGCGCTTTCTGCCGCGCCGCTCGCTCCTTAATGAGGTCACGCTTATGCCGTCCGGACAGTTCTATATACTCGATAAGCCTGAACTTTCTTTTAGCTGCAACTATCATCTCGATACCGTTGCCGAACGCGCATTTGAGTCGCGCATGCTGCTGGAGATCCAGAAAGAAAACCAGCCTGTTGAGGCGTTTTCTTCGCTCAGCATCGGTCAGGAGGTGGTTTTTGTTTCGCCCAGCGGCGAGGCGAAAAATCTCTATTTAATTAGCGAAACCGACTCCCACTTTATTTTTGCCTCTCGCGCCTGAGTGCGCAGCCCGGCGTTTATAACGGCCCCAACAGCGTTAGCTCGCACTCTGCGCCGGGCATGATGGTATCCACGCCCTCAGTCAGCATCTGCCCAGCCGCGTAGAGCGCCTCAAGCGGCATTTGCGGCAGGCTTTCCAGAACGAACCACATGTTCCGATCCGTTACGCTCAGGCGGGTGCGTACTCCCTGGCGCCAGTTCCAGCGGCGACAGGTCACCCCCTGCTCGTCACGCCAGATCACCTCGCCTGCCTCTGGCGTTTCAACGGCGGGCTGCCCTTCTTTGAAGGTATCAAATCTTTCCGTGCCGTCAGCGATCGCCAGCTCTGGCGTGCCGACATAGGCGGCGAGGTTCTCTCCGCCGACCGGAATGGCGTAGCGCAGGCTGACCGCGTTATAGAGATCGACGATCGGATCGAGCGAGGCCATACCGCCGTCGCGAATGACGCGTTTACGTAACGCCTCTGCTGAGCATGGCGTGCGTTTAGGTTTCGCGCCGAACGCCCGAAAAACCTCGCTCCAGGCGTTGAGATGAGCATCAGCCCACTCTGGTTCGCCGGTAAGCACCGCTGCGCACGCTTCGCGCAGCGCCAGGGCGCCGAACTGCGGAGACCGCACAGCGGCCGCCTTTACCTCAATGCTTAATGCACGGAAGCCCGGCGCAATATGTCGGATATCTGAACTGATTGACGGCAACATCGAAGCGATCTCATACTTTATTAATGACTAATTTATTGCATAATATCGACCAATGACCAAAAAAGTCAACATATCGACCGGGCCGGGCGCCGACGCAGCGGCGGTGAACGAGGCTATTTCTGCACGGATTAAGCTTTATCGCGGGCAGAAAAAATTATCGCTGGATGAGCTGTCGCGTCGGGCAGGCGTCAGCAAAGGGATGCTGGTGGAGATTGAAGCCTGTAAAGCTAACCCCAGCATTGCGCTGCTCTGTCGGCTTGCGGCAGCGATGGGCGTCTCTGTGGCCGATATCGTCGACGTCGCTAGCGAGCCCAAAGTGCACGTTCTTCAGCCTGAACAGATCCCACTGCTGTGGCAGGGTGAGCATGGCGGAAGCGCCAGGCTGCTGGCAGGCACCAGCGGACCCAATATGGTTGAACTCTGGCGCTGGGAGCTGTATCCCGGCGACATCTTTACCTCGCCAGGACATCCGCCAGAAACCACCGAGCTGCTGCACGTTACGGCCGGGACGCTGCTGTTAACGGTAAATGACGAAGCCTTTACGCTTGAGGCAGGCTACTCAGCGGTCGCCACGACCGATATGGCACACAGCTACGCCTGCGCCAGCGATGAGCCGCTTATCTTTACCATGACGGTGTATGAAAAAGTGCGCTGACGCGCAGGAATAAACAGGAGCCAGCGATGTTTACCGGACTGAGCGCTTTTCCCCTGACGCCCGTAGCCGCGTCAGGTATTGATGAAAAGGGATTCGCCCGCATCCTTGCGCGTCTTACGGCGGCCAAGGTCGATGCTATCGGCGCGCTGGGATCGACAGGCAGCTACGCTTATCTGACGCGGCAGCAAAGAGCACGCGTCGCAGCACTGGCGGTTGAGCATGCCGAAAAGATTCCAGTGATGATCTGTATCGGTGCCGTCAGTACTTCTGAGGTACTGCATCTGGCCGATGATGCGCAGCGCGCAGGGGCCAGCGCGCTGCTTTTGCCGCCGGTAAGTTATCAACCGCTGAGTGAAGATGAAGTGTTTAGCCTGTTTGAAACGGTGTCGCAGCACGTTTCCGTGCCGATTTGTCTTTATGACAATCCCGCCACGACCCGTTTTGCCTTTTCTCCTGACCTTTACCGACGTATCGCCACCCTCCCTCACCTGGAGTCAGTAAAAATTCCCGGCGTACCGGACGAGGCGGAACAGGCGCGCAGACACATTAATCAGCTGCGCGCCCTGCTGCCGCAGCGAGTCAGGATTGGCGTTAGCGTGGACGCGCTTGCCGCGACGGGACTGAATGCGGGCTGCGATCTCTGGTACTCCGTCTGCGGCGGACTTTTCCCGCAGACGGCGAAGGCAATGACCGCTGCCGCCGCTCAGGGTGATAGCGATCGTGTCACCCGGCTCTCCGCGCGCCTGAACCCGCTGTGGGCGCTCTACCGCAAGCACGGCGGGAGCCTTCGCGTGATGGCCGCGGCGGCGGCCGTGCTGGGCCTGGCCGATCCTGATTGCCTCCCTCGCCCGCTGCTGCCGCTTTCGGCGGCGCACCGGGCCGACATCGCGGCGGTTATCGCAGCGCTGGAACTCTCCTGAGCCTTTTTGCCGATGCTGCGGGCTGCAGAAGCGTTCAGGAGATAATTAGCCGGGCTGGCATACCGCTTTATTAGCGGTGTCTAATCAAAGGCGATTCATCTATACTTTTGGGGTTATTTTTAGCCGAGAGTAGTTTCATGTATAGCGAATTAGAGAGCCTGTTGCAGCAAGAGCTGGACCAAATAAACCGCGCAGAAAATCGCAACGATCGCCCCTATTTTGACGTCTCCTTTATCAGGCAATATCCTGGACTGTACGGCCTGATGTGCTTCCTGTTTGTCATTACCATGGGCGTGCTGCTCTATTCCTCTTCATTCGGCACGATTGAATATATTGTTTGCTGCGTCATATTTGCCATCTGTAATTTCTTTTTCTTCTTCCATATCAATCCCGCTTATCGGGTAAAAGATATTGATCGGGGCGCGCTGAAGAATTGCTATACCGGCGACTGGTATATGGAAGTACACGTACGCGACGCTTTTATCCAGTCGCTGCTTGCCGGTAATCTGCTTAGCGCTGATGAAAAGGCTCGCTTAAAAAGCCAGTACGATAAAAAAGGCTATCTCTATTTTGCTGATATTTACCGCCTCAGACGCTAGCTAAAGCGCGCACGGGAGGCGCAGCAGCGAGCTATTCCTGTGCTAAACTTTTTTCAGGTTTCAGGGGAAAGGAGTCAATATGGAAAATAACTCAAATGAAAAGATGACCAGTATCGTTATTGGCGAGGCCGTCATGCAGCTGGCGATGGCGGGTGCCGATATTTCCTGGGGCACCGTAACGGAAATGCTGCAGCGCCAGCTTAAGATGGAACAGGACAGCGAGCGCCTGACGGCTATGCGTCAGGCGATTAATCAGGTGTATGACCAGTTACGTACCCAATATGGAACCTACGGCGCGCTGACGGGACTTCCGGCAGCAGAAAGATTTCTGCACTGACGCCACTATCCAGCGACGCTCTCTTGCGTCCCTGTCAGAAAATTCCTTTTCTTTTCAAAGTGACTTTCGCTCACGCGCCTGTATGCCAGGCTTAAGGAAGACAAAATCAGGAGAACAGGAGAGAGCGATGAAGATCTGGATTGCCGTTTCCCTTGCCGCCGCGCTGAGCTGCTCGGTGATGGCCTCGCAGGGCCAGTTTGAAACGGCTGCGCCGACGGCCACAGGCCAGACGACGCAACGCTGATTAAATGCCTTCGTCGTCCGGCGTGTGTCCTACCACGATTTCCAGGCAGTGGCGCAGCACATCAAGATGCACCACGTCGGTAGCGCTCTCAAGCTCGGCTATCAGGTAAATAATGATCGCTTTGCTGGTTACTTTTTTGCCGTGGATAACGATGTCGCGAATAACGGCGTCAAGCACGCGAGACTCCGCTTCCAGATGCTCACCTGCTTCGCGGAAGTAATGAAGAATGTCAGCTTCAGCAGAGGCGGCGCGCGGGGCATCCATATGTGTTTGCATGTGATGTTCTCATAGTATGGCCTGCGAGAGTCATGCGCAGCGCCGTCAAAGTGTATGTGAGTCAGGCTGAGCCACTAACCAGCCAGCCTGAAGGATTTCGCTGCAGATTTAGCGGCTAAACAACATGCCAATCAGCTGATGAAGCTGCTGCTCCTGTTCCGGGCCGGTCGCTTGTTCAAGACGACGAATAAGACGCGAGCAGAGCGCCTTGCGGTTCAGGCTCTGACCTGCGCGCAGGATCTCCGTCACAACCTGACCCAGAATTTCCTGCTGCGAGGGCAGCGCGGTGGTGCTGATATGGCGAACGGTGTCTGCAATTGCGACGTTCTGGCGCATGGTAAACCCTCTGCGTTAACAAGCGATTAAATTGTGATCATCAAAACCTGTGGTAAAGTTATACAACTCTTGCAAAGTTGTACAGGACTTGCAGCGCTGTACAGGTCCTATTTTTGTGCAAAAAGTGCTAAATACCTCGTTAAGCCTGTTATTACGGGGGCTTAGCCCGTTTTTAGCAGGAGAATAAAGTTGTACAAGTTTGCGCAGGGTGAACAAAAGAGGAGAGAAAAGTGTCGTCCCTGACAGACTTCTCCGGCCGGGACGCGCTGGACGCGCCCGATAATGAGGTTATCTGTCATCGTCGTTTTCCGGCCGGAGCCGGATGACGTCCTCGCTATGTCTTCCATCATCTTCCCGGCTGGCCACCGTTAGCCAGTGCAGCTCGGTTCGATCCCGGTTGTCATGATGCTGATAGCTCTTCAGCCAGCGTCTGGCCTCAGAGATAGCCGTTAGCCTTGCGGCGTGGGTTTCATTTTCAGCCATGCGACTCAGCTCAGCGATGAGTGTCTCAACGCTTATTTCTTTCTCACCGAGAGCCAGGCTGATAACCGCTTCGCCGATAATGGCGTGACCTTTCTCATCGTTGTGAAATAACACGTAGTCTCCTTTGTTTTCGAATTAAAAATAACCTCATCTGCCAGTTTAGTAACCGAAAACCTGTACAGCTTTTTATTTTTTGTAAAGAGCCCTCCCTTTGCCCGAAAACAAGATCCGCCTGCTTTCCAGTAAAAAACAGCGGAAAAATGTCACCTGATATTAAGCGAAGCGGAAGGCCAAATTTAATAAAACATCAGATTTATTTATTAATTTAAATACAATCACTTAGAAAAAACGAAGCCGCACACCTGTTTTTATCTGAATATCAATAAAGGGCTTGATTATTCTTATCATTTAGCCTATTCCGGATAGCCGCTACGGATAAATCCTGTAAACGCACAAATTCCTCACTCTTTATTGGCGTAAGCCTGCCTGTAACTGTTAATGTGGCCGCGACAATCACGATAAACGGAGCATTCATGCTTACAACAATAATTTATCGCAGCCATCTCGCCGACGAGGTTCCTGTAAAATCCCTTCCCGGCATGGTGGATAAAGCCAGCCAGCTGAATGCGTCCCATAACGTGACAGGCATTCTGCTGTTTAACGGCACCCACTTTTTCCAGATTCTGGAAGGGCCAGAGGCGGGCGTACTGGAGATTTACAGCCGGATATGCGCCGACAAACGCCACCACAACGTAGTGGAGCTGATGCGCGACTACTCGCCTTCTCGCCGGTTCGGTAATGCGGGTATGGAGCTGTTCGACCTGCGCCTGCACGATCGCACCACCGTTCTGCAGGCGGTGCTGGATAAGGGCACGTCGCGCTATCGTCTGACCTACGACGACCGTGGTTTGCAGTTCCTGCGCACCTTTGTCGAGTCGCGTGAAAAAGAGAACTATTTTGAAGTGCCGCCGGCTGATTACTGGGACTTTATTGCCGACCAGACCGGCGCTTCCGACAGCTGGCCCACCCATCACGGCGTCACCTTCAAGCCCGTTATCGATCCGCTGGGGCGTCAGGTAACGGCGATTGAGGCTATCGCCACGCTGGATGGGGACGTCGCGCTGGAAGGTTTGCCGAAATATCAGGCCAGCCTGAACGCCGCCAGACAGGCCTTCGCCCAGGCAGGCAGAGCCTGCCCGGAAGGCATGTCGCTCTACGTCAGCCTGCTGCCGATGACGCTGGTGGCGATCCCCGAAGCGGTGCGCATTATTGTAGAGGCGATACGCAATGCCGGACTGGTGCCAGAGCAGGTCATTATCGGCGTTAGCGAAACCGAAGTGATTTCTCAGCTGGATGCCTTCTCCACGGCGGTAAGACAGCTTAAAGAGGTGGGCATCAGCCTGTCGATCGACAACTTTGGCGACGGTTCGGCAGGATTATCTATGCTGACCCGCATCCAGCCCGATCGTATTCGCATCGACGCGGGCATTATTCGCGACGTACACCGCAGCGGCCCGAAGCAGGCGGTGGTGCAGGCGATTATTAAGTGCTGCTCCGCGCTGGAAATCACCGTTATCGCCGCCGGCATTGAACGTCCGGAAGAGTGGATGTGGCTGGAAGCGGCCGGGGTGATCAACTTCCAGGGACGCCTGTTCAGTGATACCGGCGCCGCTGTCGCCTGGCCCGAGCTGCGCGAAGCGATTTAACGGATGCCTGTCGAGCAGGGATGCTCACCTGTTATAACGCACAGGCTGTGCGCTTCTCACAATTACCCTTTTCTGCCCGTGAAACCCAGGTATCGCTGCGCAGGCCGAGCTCGCCGATAAAATCTTCTTTCACCTTCAAAGCCGAAACCCTGCGCCAGACGCAACAGGGTCACCTGTCTGACGTCCGCTTTTACCTGTCAGAGATATTGGCCGCCTCACACATAAAATCGCTGCCGCTGCGTTATGATTAGCGGGTAACACACAGCAACGTGTTGCCTACGAAATCAAGAATCTAAAGACACGCTCTCTGTTGCCCGCCCTGCGCGGGCTTTTTTTGCAGCCTCTTCCGCCCACGATTACCGGCCGATACAGGCAAGATAATCCGCCTCGCCGCTGCAGGCGATCCGCGCGTTAACACGCGCCATCATATCGCTAAAAAAGGGACTGGAAGTGGCGCGCATAAACGTCTCCGGGCCGACCGTCAGGCTGCTGGTTTCGCCGCGCAGCGAGAGCGTACCCAGCGAAATGCCGTAGCGGTTCTTCTCGCCAGGCTGTTCGCCATAGAGGTCGTCGCTCAGGGGAAAGGGCACGGCAATATGTGACAGCGAGAACATATCCCGTGGCCACGCCAGATCCAGCGGCTCGACCCGCTCCTCCACCTCGCCCGCCTTAATGGTACGCGCCTCGGTCTGATAAGTGACGGGCGAGCGGTTGGTGATCACGGTTGCCGCGTAGGCGCGCGGCGCGGCAGGCAGCAGGCGGCTAACCGCCGAGGGAAGCGGCGCGCGGAACAGCGCGCTCATATTCGCCGCCTGATTGATATCGAAAATCACCAGACTGCTGCCGTTGCGCGGCAGATAATGATAGAGCGCATCGACCACCGCGCGAGTGCTGACCGTAGCGTCCATCACCGACTGAAAGGTGAGCACAGGCGCCAGCGCGCTGATCTGCCCGCTGCGCGCCGCCTGTACAATCTGCGCCTGCAGCGCCTGCGTCAGCAGCCAGGACTGGCGCGCGGCATTGACGGGAAACGAATTATATTTAAAGGGGTTATATTCCGGCAGGACGTTGAGCCAGGCGGTTCTGGCGAAGGCGGGAAACAGCGCGGGCCAGCCCGCGACCCCGGCGAAGCGGGCATAGCCGGTAACGCCGATCATTGGCGACAACAAAACGATCTGCTGCGGCGCGCGCAGATGGCTGTCGCTCAGGCTCTCAAGCGCATATTTCATCGCCAGCGCGCCGCCGTTGGAATAGCCCACCAGATGCAGCGGCCGCTGCACGCCCGCCAGCCGGGTCGCCTCCCGCACCGCCAGCCGGGTGACCGCCATCCAGCTCTGCCAGTTAACCGCGGTAAGCGATCCCGGCGCCGTACCATGTCCCGGCAGACGCGGCACAACCGCGACAAAGCCGCGCTGCTGATAATCCTCCGCCAGATAGCGCATGCTGTAGGGCGAGTCGGTCAGGCCGTGCAGCAGCACAACCGCGCCTCGAATCTCCCCTTTAGGCATCAGGATAAATGAACGGTTCCAGTCGGTGTGGAAGCGCGCCGGGTAGACCGCACTGCCGGGATTAAAACGGTTCAGTGCGTTTTTATCCTTATCGCTCAGCGTATCGTTCAGCTCCGCTTTCATCTGCTGAAAGATGCGCGCCTCCCGTTGCTGATAGTCAGCGAAGCTGGCGCGATCTGTCTCATCAGCCGACAGCTCATCGGCAACCCAGCGGTGCCAGCTGTGCAGCGCCGCGCCCTGCTCCGACTGATAAATACGGCCAATAAAGAACACCAGCAGCAGAACAGCGAGGCCGATTAGCGCCCGTCTGGCCAGCGTTATGATTGTGTGATGACGCGCCATCTGATTATCCCTTAGTAAACTGCCGCAAATTGTGGATCAGAAGCTGCGTCACAACCAGAGCGGCACCTGTTTTTTACCGTTAATCGTAAAGCCCACCCTCTTTAAAAAAAGTAATAAGCACGCCCGGCATCTTTGGATTTTTTATCCTGCCCGCCCCGCTTAATATCCTCCGAAGGCGAAGAAAAAAGCGTATGACGGGCGCGTTCCGGCGTGACGCAAAAGTGTGCGCAGCAGCACAGCGGCATTTTTTAAATCCACCATAGTTACAGGTTAAATTAAAAAGAAATCCTCTCCTGAATAATAATCTCCGCATCTGGTAAATAATCCGCCATCTCATATACTCATTTTATGCGGCGGGCGGCGAAATTAACCCGCAGGCTAAGCAGTCCGACTCTGGCGTTATTTAGATCTGACGGGGAGTATTCCGATGCGTAATTTCAGGTTACCGCTGTTGATCGCCCTGGTTCTTCTAAGCGGCTGTCAGACCACGCCGCAGGAAGCGAGAATGAAATCCGCTGACTTTCATCAGGCTAGCGGCCGAAGCGCCAGTGAGTTAAGTGAATGCATTTATCGTGGCTGGTCATCCACCGAGGTAGTGCAAAAAGATAACAGCACTCACCTGGAGCATGAAAACCAGAGAGTCACGGTATATACCTGGGAGAACTCGATGTTTGCGGATGTATATAAACGCGGCGCCGGATCGGAGGTGCGTTTTTATAAAACCTTCAGCATGGGGCCGGAAGTGCTTGCCGACCGCAGCCGTATTGTGAAACGTTGCGCCTGAGCGTCATTATTTCGGCTGGCCGATCCCAGCCGAATACCCTTTAACTAGCGTCAGCGACGGCCTTTAATTACCGAGGCTTTCCAGCTGAAATCGCTGACCTCGCTCTCTTTCATCGCTTCCGGTTTCTTTCTGCGCGTCGGGCTCTTTTTGGCTTTCGCGGCCAGGGCTTTTTCTTTCGCCAGCTTTACGCTCATAATCTGCTGCCGGGCTTCGGCGGTAAACTCTTTCTCTTTTTTGACGTCGGGCTCTTTGCCGGTGCGCTGGCGATACTTTTCGATTAACCCTTTTAAAACGCCGTCTACCGCCAGCCGTTCATCCGGGGTGAACTGGTCGATGGAGATCATCTTTTTATCGTTCATAGCGTATCGTCCTGAGTAAATTCACAGCGAAGAGTGTACGCTGAATAGTGATTGATTGCTGCTGCTTCGGCTTTCTTGTACCCTTCCCGGTCCATATAAAGAGGACTTTTTATGACCGATCATCGCGCGAAAGACCCGCTGCACGGCGTCACCCTTGAAATGCAGGTAAATGCGTTAGTGGCGCGCTTTGGCTGGCCGGAACTGAGCAAGCGGATCAATATCAACTGTTTCAAGAACGATCCCAGCGTTAAGTCGAGTTTGAAATTTTTGCGTCGTACGCCCTGGGCGCGCGCCGAAGTTGAAGCCCTTTATCTCGACTCGCTAAATAAACCTGCTGCTAAAGCCAGCGCCGAGCCGGCATTTAATCCCTGGACGGCTGGCCGCGATAAGTAACCGGGGCGCTGCCATTGCCTGCGCAACAGGAGAGAGCACTCATGCGGCAGGCGATGGGGAAGAGGCTTCTGCCAGCATGTCACTAAATGCCAGGCTCCAGGAGTGGATCTCCACGGAAGCCCTTAATCCGTGAACCCAGAAAGGATCGTCTGCAAAAATGCTGAAGGCATCATCTTCTGTTGCGGCTTCAACCACCCACAAAGCGCCCACGGGTTGATCGCTGTGCTTTTCACGTAGCGATCCGGCGATCTTTATGACATCTCTTTTACGCTGCAGCCACGCAATATGCGCGTCGAAATAGCGTTCTCTGACGCTTAAATGAGCTGAACGATCGGTAAAACGAATAACGAATAGCATGGCTTGCCCTCTTGTCTGCACCTTGAACCCTATCCCGATAAGCGCTTCGTACAATAATATAAATTGACCTGCTAAAGGCGGTTTATCTTTGCTGGAGCCAGAGGAAGAGAGAGGAAGAGGGAGAAACCATCCCTGGTTATCTGGAAGAGAAAAAAGAGGGGCGTTAACCAGCGAGATGCCAGCTAAACAGCAGCAGAAACTTAGCTGCGCAGCAGCGCCAGCACCATGTCGGGCGTCTGGTTGGCGATTTTCATCACCGCATTTTGACCCTGTTGCAGGATCTGTGCCTGTGCCAGGCGGCTCGCCTCCTGCGCATAGTCTGCATCCTGAATGCGACTGCGCGCCGACTGCGTATCGACGCTCTGCTGCGCCAGCACCGTTCGGTTCGATTCGTAACGGTTAATTTTCGCGCCGTAGTAGGAACGGTAGGCGCTGACTTTCTCCAGTGCCGCATCCAGCGCTTTGGTGGTAACGGAAATATCGCTGCTGGTTAACAGCGTGGTATTCTTCAGCCCCAGCGTTTTCAGGTCAGCAGGCGTCGGCTTCAGGGTATCGGTCTGCATCTGCTGACCAAAATCGGCGCTGGTCACCACGTCAAAATGTTGACTCTTCAGGGGCGGCACCGCGGGTACGGAGACCGGCTCTGGCAGCTCTCCCCAGGTGAGCTGGCTGTTAAAGGAGCCGTTGCCTACCACCACCACGATCAGATCTTCGGTGACCTTATCCAGGCTGATGCGCTCCAGCGGGTTGCTCTTGATGGTGCCGTTGTTGTAGTCGCCGGTTGCGGTGTCCTCATAACGATCGCCATCGCCGCTGTAGCGGATGGTCATACCGTTGTAGCTCATTGAGGCGCTGCCGCCCAGCGCCCAGGTCGCTCCGCCCTGCAGCAGCTGGGAATCATCATAGGCGGCGCCGCTGGCGAAGCCGTTGGCGCTGGTCAGCAGCGACGCCGTTGCGGTAGCGTCATCGGTAATGCCTTTGCTGGTCCAGGTGAAATCGGGATCGCTGCCGTTGATCGGCGTGCCCACCAGATGCTTACCGTCGCGCGTGAAGAGCTGCAGGTCGTCATCCTGGGCCAGCGAGTCGATGCTAATAGTAATGTTAGTGGCGCCCGCCGGAATATAGGCCAGCGGCACCACCCCGGACGTAAAGCTGTAGCTCTGATTGGCGACGGGAAACCGGTTTTTAATCGGCTGTACGTTGCCCAGCAGCGCAGGCGGCAGCTCCGGGTCATCCGTTGCCAGCGGATACTGGCCAAAGATCTCCGTCTGCTCGGAAATGTCGGTGATGCTTGCCAGAATCTGCTGATATTCGTTATTGACGCTGGCACGGTCAGCGTCAGAGAGCGTGCCGTTGGCCGCCTGAACCGCCAGGCTTTTGGCGCGAATAAGCCGCTCGCTGACGGTACCCAGGCTGCTTTCAGCGGTTTGTGCCAGGCTGATCGCATCGTTCAGGCCGCGCGAGACCACGCTGTCCGCCTTAACGTTGGCCGTCATTCGGTTGGCAATCGCCTGCCCCGCCGCATCATCTTTGGCGCTGTTGATACGTGAGCCTGATGAGAGCCGTTCGATAACCTGCTCCAGCACTGACGAGCTGCTATTCATCGAATTACTCGTCAGCGCGGCAAATTTGTTATGGTTTATTGTTAACATAGCCGCTACATACCTCATGGAAACTGTATGATTTATCGGCATGGCGCAGGGTGGCTTTAGCGGCGAACCCAGCAAACAGGCCGCGTGGCGGCCTGTTTGCCTTTAAGTGGCTGATCGGGAATTGATTTAAATTGCAAAAAAAATTACAGTTTTTTTGCAGGATCGTAGCCTGCGGCTGACGGCGACCCTAATGCCGAGCGCCAGGCTGACACAGAGCGATACCCATAGCGTACTGCCGGTCTCTTTAAAGAGGGGTAATAGTTACGGGCGCGCAGCAGCTGGCAGTGATGCCGGCAAGGGTATCGATAAGATGATTGCCGAGCATAACGAAATTATCGCGGCGCTGGCGTCAGGAGACAGGCGGCGCGCCGCCGACGCGGCGCGCGCACATAGATTGTCGTTCAGGCGGGCCTTGCTCTCTGCGTGATGCGGTGAGAGGCGCGGCTTGTGAGCGGACGCTACGAAACTGCGTCCAGCGGGTTAATCATGCAGGCGCAGATGCAGCGCCTGTTATTTACGCGCATCCAGCAGCTGCTGCGCATTCTCCGGCGTTACCACCGTCCAGGGAATGTAATAGTGTTTGCTGGTGCCGCCGTTCCAGTTCAGCTCTTTCGCGTACTGTTTCCAGATGTCGGACTGGGGCTGATAGCTCTCGCCCTTCGCCGCGCGCATGGCGACGTCGATAGCGCCCTGCATCTGGCCTTTCGCATCCTGCAGAATCGAGACCATTTCGCCCGCCTGAACCGCATGGATGGCATCCGATACGCCGTCGACGCCGGCGATAGCGAAATCTTTCACGTTCAGGCCAGCGCCCTTGATCGCCTCGATGGCGCCCAGCGCCATTTCGTCATTCTGGCCGATAACGCCGTTGATTTTACCGCGATGTTTCTGCAGCCAGTTTTCCATCAGCGGTTGCGCTTCGGCGCGCGACCAGTTGGCGGTTTTACGTTCCAGTACGGTTACCTGGCCCGCGCCGCATTCGGCAATGGCTTTATCGTTGCCTTTGCCGCGCTGGATTTCGCCGCTGCCCCCTTTCGGCCCTTCGATAATCACCACGTTGACCTTCTTCGTTTTGCACTGCAGCTTGTCCAGCACCGCTTTGGCTTCCAGATAACCGCCCAGCTCATCGTTGGAGACCACTTCCGAGGTCATCTCTTCGGTATTTAGCCGGGCGTTAGTAACAACAACCGGAATTTTCGCCTCGTTGGCGTTGGTAACGATGTCGATATTGGCTTCAAAGTCCATGGGATTGACGATAATCGCGTCAGCGCGCGTCTGAATGGCGGTAGCCGCCTGATCATTTTGTACCGAGGCGTCGTAGCGTCCGTCATAGAAGGTCAACACCGCATCGCCGCTTTTTACTGCCGGATGCTCTTTACCGTAGCGTTCCATCAGCTGCACAAACTCCGCTTTGTTGCCGTACATCAGCACCGCGATTTTCACCGGCGCGGCCTGCGCCACCGCCATGTGGCCCATCATCATTGCCGAGGCGAGCAATGCAATTTTGGTCATTTTCATTCTTATCTCCTGGTCGGTTTTTTTATATATGCAGGGTTAATCGCGCTGTTGTTTACGCGACGGGTCGAGCAATACAGCCACTACAATCAAGGCGCCTTTAATGATCTGCTGGTAATAGGACTGCACGCCCAGCAGGTCGAGGCCGTTATTCATCACGCCGATTATGAGTACGCCGAAAAAGGTGCCAGGCAGCGTGCCGACGCCGCCGGCCATGCTGGTGCCGCCAATGACCACGGCGGCGATGGCGTCCAGTTCATACCCCGCGCCGGCGCTGGTCTGGGCGGATCCGGTGCGGGCGGTGAGGATCAGCCCGGCAACGCCCGCCAGAGCGGCGCACAGGGTATAAACCAGCACCTTGATGCGCACCACGTTAATGCCGGAGGTCCGGGCGCTTTTGGGGTTGCCGCCTACCGCATAGATATAGCGGCCGAAGATGGTTTTATTAAGCAGCAGCCAGGCGAGGCCAAACAGCACCATAAAGATAATCACCGGTACCGGAATGCCCGCCATATAGCCATTTCCCAGCCAGCGGAAATCGCGGTTCAGCTGCGAGACCGGGTTGCCGTCGGTGGTGAGCATCGCCAGCCCGCGCGCCGCTGACAGCATGCCCATGGTGACGATAAAGGGTTGCAGACGATAGCGCGCCAGAACCGTACCGTTAATCAGGCCGCAGACGATGCCGATGCCCAGCGCGATAATTAGCGGCATCATAACCGCATGGGCGGTATCGCTAATTGCCAGTCCGCTGTTGCTGGTGGCAAAGCGCGCGGCGACGATGCCGCTTAGCGCCAGTACCGACCCCACCGACAGATCGACCCCGGCGGTGATGATGACAAACGTCATACCGATGGCGAGAATGCCGTTGATAGAGACCTGGCGCAGAACGATCAGCATATTTTCATTGCTGAGAAAGTAGTTGCTGGTCCAGGCGCCTTTCGCCACCTGCACCTCGCCAATGGCGGCAACAATCAGGCAGAGCACGAAGAAGGCGATAATGATGCCGTACTTGTGCATACGGCGCTTGTTGCGCGTGAAAAACGAAACCCCGGGTGTCATAGAATGCGTACCGTTCATCTTGTTCTCTCTCTGTTATACCGCCAGCTTCATCAGCTCGGCCTGAGTGGCCTGCGCCGCGGTTAATTCACCGGCCAGCTGCCCGTCGCGGAAAACCAGAATGCGATCGCTCATGCCGATAATCTCCGACAGCTCGGAGGAGACCATAATTATCCCCTTGTTTTTCAGGGCAAATTCCGACATAAAGCGGTAGATCTCTTTTTTGGCACCCACGTCGATGCCGCGCGTAGGCTCATCCAGCAGCAGCACGTCGGGATCGAGCAGCGCCCAGCGTCCCAGCACCACTTTCTGCTGATTGCCGCCGCTCAGGTTGCCAACAATCTGATCGCCGTCCGGGGTTTTAACGTTAAAGCGCTTAATCATCTCGCTGGCGCGCGCCCGCTCCTGCTTTTCATTGATAAAGCCCGACCGGCTGATGGCGGCAAAAGAGGAGATATTGATGTTCTCGCTGACCGAGCGACAGAGCACCAGCCCCGTCTGCTTACGGTCTTCGGTGACGTAGGCGATACCGCATTTGATCGCCTCTTTGGGCGAGTGGCGACCAAGGGTTACGTCGCCCAGCTGAATAGTGCCGCTGTCGGCGTGATGGATGCCGAAGACCAGGTCGAGGAACTCGCTGCGTCCCGATCCCACCAGGCCATAGATCCCGAGGATTTCGCCGCGCTTCAAATGCAGGCTGATATCGTTGATCTTGTTGCGCCAGCGCAGATTTTTCACCTCCATCATCACCTCCTCGCCCGGCTGGTTGAACTTGGCGAACTCGCTGTCATACTCGCCGCCGATAATGTGTTCAATCAGCTGCTCGCGGGTGATGTCGGCGATAAATCCCTCATGGATATAGGCGCCGTCGCGAAAGATGGTGTAGCTATCGGCGATCTGGAAAATTTCCGACAGCCGGTGCGAGACATAAATGATCCCTTTCCCTTTTTGCGCCAGCCGGGTGATGGTCTGAAAAATCTTCTGCGCATCCTCTTCCCCAATCGCGGAAGTGGGCTCGTCCATAATGATAATGTCGGCGTTCGCATGGGAGAGCGCCTTGGCGATCTCCACCAGCTGCTGCTCGGCCACGCTCAAATTGCGCATTTTCTCCGTGGCGGAGATATGGAAGTCCAGCTCCTGCAGCAGATCGCGGGTGCGCTGGTTCAGGGTGGCGAAATCGACGAATCCGAGACGGCGCGGCTCGCGCCCCAGCCAGATATTCTCCGCCACGGTGAGATCGGGAATGGCGCTCAGTTCCTGCTGCACAATGGCGACGCCGGCGGCCAGCGCCTCTTTAGGATGATGAAACTCGCAGCGCTCGCCGTTAATGAAAATGCTGCCGCCGTCGGGCTGAATAAAACCCATCAGGATGCTCAGGAAGGTCGATTTTCCCGCGCCGTTGCCGCCGCACAGCGCGTGGATCGAACCACGCCGCAGGGCGAACTCAGCGTTTTTCAGCGCCACGACCGGACCAAAGGCTTTTTTTACGCCGGTCACTTCCAGCAGATAAGCCGGCTGCTGCGTTTGCGGATCGCGTGTCACAGTGAGACCTCCGGGTAAGCCTGTTGCAGGCGTTGCAGGTAGCGTTGGTAAAGCGCGTCGTACTGCAGCTGGCGTTCGGCGTCAGGCTCGGCGCGGGTAGACTCATCAGGCGAGACAAAACGCCGACAAAGATCGTTCAGCACGCTGTCGGCCTGCTGATGCGGCCCATCGGCCAGCGCGGTTGCCCACATCGCCTGAATCGCACCGCCCAGCGCCGCCGTCTCCTGCACCTTGAGGCAGACCACCGGGCAGCCCATTACGTCCGCCACAATCTGTCGCCAGCGCGGGCTGCGCGATCCGCCGCCGGTGAGACGGATTTCCTGCGCCGCGATGCCCTGACGTCGAAACAGATCCAGGCCGTAGCGCAGACCGTAGGTAGCGCTCTCCACCACCGCCCGGCAGAGGTTGGCGCGGGTAAAGTTATCGCTGTCGAGGTTATGCAGGCTGGCACGCGCATGGGGCAGCGGCGGCACGCGCTCGCCGTTGAAGAACGGCAGCATCTCTAATCCGCCTGCCCCTGGCGCGGCCTGCTCCAGTAGCCGGTTGAACCCCTCGATATCCTCTTCCAGCAGCGCCTGCACCGAGGAGGTCGCCGAGGTGACATTCATGGTGCAAATCAGCGGCAGCCAGCCGTTGGTGCTGGAACAGAAGCCGGCAATCGCCTCTGAATCGGCAACGACTGGCGTATCGGACCAGGCGAACAGCGTGCCGGAGGTGCCGAGACTCATGGTCACGGTGCCAGCCGCGATATTGCCGGAGCCGATCGCGGCCATCATATTGTCGCCGCCGCCGGTGGCGACGCGCGTGGCGCGCGAGAGGCCCAGCTTTTCCGCCGCTTCTGAACGCAGCGTGCCGATACAGCTTTCGGCGCTTTTCAGCGGCGGCAGCGCCTCCCACAGCCGTCCGCTGTCGTCGATAAGCGCCACCGTGTGGCGGTCCCATTCGCGGGTGCGCACGTTCAGCAATCCGGTGCCCGAAGCGTCGCCATACTCCGCAACCCGTTCCCCGGTGAGCCAGAAGTTGAGGTAGTCGTGCGGTAGCAGCACCGTGCGCAGCCGCGACCAGAGCTCAGGATGCTGCTGTTTAAACCAGATGATTTTCGAGGCGGTATAGCCGGTGGCGACCGTTAAGCCTAACTGCGCCAGCGATCCGCTTACGCCGCCCAGCTGCGCCAGCAGCGCGGCGTTTTCTTCAGCGGTTTCGGTGTCGCACCATAGCTTAACGCTGTGCAGCACCTCGCCCTGCTCATCCAGCGGCACAAAGCCGTGCTGCTGACCGGATACCCCCAGCGCCTCGATCCGGCGCGCATCGACGCCCGCTCGGGAAACCGCCTGATGGAAAGCCTCGATCAGCGCCTCGATCCACCACACCGCCTGCTGCTCGCGCCGGCCGTTAGAGTCGCTGATCAGGCGGTGCGCAGCGCTGCCCTCGCCGAGAATTGCGCCCTGCTCGCTGTCAACGATCACCACCTTGGTGCCCTGGGTTCCGCAATCAATGCCCGCATAGAGCGACATGGGCTACTCCATTTCCAGCATGATTTTGATATCAGAGGGGTTTCCGGCGGCAGCGCGCTCAAAAGCGGCGACGCTTTCGCTGAATTTGTAGGTCTGACTGATCAGCGGCTGAACGCGCAGCTTGCCGCTGCTCAGCAGACGCAGGGTGCGCGGATACATATTGGCGTAGCGGAAAATGGTCTTGAAGGTAATCTCTTTCGCCTGCGCGGCCACGATATCCATCGGCGCCGCGTCGATCGGCATGCCGACCAGCACGGCGGTCGCGCCCGGTGCGGCATGCTGCGCCAGCGTGGCGATGGCCGGTTTGGCGCCGCTGCATTCGAACACTACGTCAGCGCCGTTGCCGCTGGTCAGCGCGGCGACTCTGGCGGCCAAATCACCGCTTTTGATATTTACCGCGTGCAGCCCCTCGTAGTTGGCGGCAACCGCCAGCTTCTCATCGAACAGGTCGCAAATGATAACGTCTGAGCAGCCGCCTGCGAGCGCCGCCAGCGCCGTCACGACGCCAATCGGGCCAGCGCCGATCACCAGCGCGATATCGCCTGGCTTGATGCCCGCTTTTGTCGCGGCGTGCATACCTATCGCCAGCGGCTCTACCATCGCGCCTTCCGCGAAGCTGACATTATCGGGCAGTTTGAAGGTAAACGCACCGGGATGAATAACGGTTTCACGCAGGCAGCCGTGTACCGGCGGCGTCGCCCAAAAACGCACGGCGGGATCCAGGTTATAGATGCCGGCGCGCGACTGGGCAGAGTTGAGATCGGGAATGCCCGGCTCCATGCAGACGCGATCGCCGGGCTTTACGTGCGTGACATTTTTGCCGGTAGCCAGCACTACGCCAGACGCTTCATGACCCAGCACCATCGGCGCCTCAACCACAAAAGGACCAATGCGGCCGTGCTGATAGTAGTGGACGTCGCTGCCGCAGATGCCAACAGAGTGGATTTTGATTTCGACGTCGTTATCACCGAGCGTTTCGTCAAATTCGCGATCTTCAATGGTGATTTTGCCTGCTTCAGCCAGAACCAATGCTTTCATTTTATGCCCCCAGTAAGATCATTCTAATGGTATCGATATCATTTATCTGCGGCGATACTGTCGTAAATAAAGCGGTAAAACTGTGATGATTGTTAAAAAATCGCCATTAAGGCAAATCAGCAAACCCCATATCAATGAGTAACATTGACAGCGATCACAGATTATCTGCGGCTGGCCTGCAATAAATGTTATCGATACCATCATGATGAGTTGAGGAAGCGATGATCGAAACCCGTAAATATGTGCAGCAAACCCTGGATGCACTGCGCCAGGCCAGTATTACGCTGACGCAGGATGAGCAGCAGCGCATTGAGATCGCCACGTTTGGGCTGCCGGATTACCCGGCTTCCGGCCTGCAGTTGCTGACCTACGTCAACTCGCCGCGTTACTGCGCCAAAGAGCTGGTGCTGTTTCCCAGACAGACCTGCCCTGAGCATCTGCACCCGCCGTTCGAAGGGACGCCCGGCAAGCAGGAGACCTTTCGCTGCCGCGCGGGCGAGGTTTATCTCTTCGTGGACGACAGCAGCCTGACGCAGAATGACGCCGGCGGCGCGCCGGTTTGTCGCGTGCCGGAGGGAAGCGAAGAGTGGTACACCTGCACAGCCTACGTTTTGCTGCGCCCTGGCGAGCAGTACACCATTGCGCCCAATACGCGCCACTGGTTTCAGGCGGGGGATAACGGCGCGGTGGTCTCTGAGTTCTCTTCAGAGAGCCGCGATGAACTCGATATTTTTACCGATCCACGCGTCAACCGGCTGGCGTAACAATCAGCATTAGCTTCGCACCCCAGGATCTGTCATGATTTGTAAATGATACAAAATGATATGGTTTAATTAAGGAGCCGCAATTGGCAGCAGGTCGGGGACGAAAGGCGACGCTGGCAAGCGTCGCCGCGCAGGCGAACGTCAGTAAAATTACCGCTTCCCGGGCATTTTCTCAGCCAGAGAAAGTGCATCCGGAAACTCTGCAACGCATCCGCGAGACGGCAGAGCAGCTTGGCTACGTCGTCAATACCGCCGCGCGCAACCTGCGGGCGAAAGCCAGTAAAACTATCGGCATCGTCAATCCTGATATGGCTAACCCGTTCTTTGGCGGGCTAACGCGGCTGATGACGCTGGAAGCGCAAAAGCTGGGTTACGACACGCTGGTGTTTGACTCCTGTGAATCGCAGGAAGCGGAAGACCGCATTATCGACAAGCTGATCGGCTACAACGTCGATGCCATTATCCTCTCCGTGATATCCAACGACGTTAACTATCATCCCGCCTATATGAAGCGGCTGGAAATTCTCAATATTCCCGTTGTGCTGGTGGATCGTGAGCTGCAGGCGTCGCACTGCAGCGGCGTCTATATCGACAACCTGGACTGCGGTTTGCAGACGGGGCGCTGGCTGTTAGAGCAGCAGGCCAGCCGCGTCGTCGTGGTTTCGGGGCCGGAGAATTCCAACGTTGCGCGTGAAAGAGTGACCGGTTTGCAGGCGGCGCTGCAGGGCAAGGTGGCGTCGCTGGAGATTTTGCACGCCGATTTCTTTATGGACGCCGCCTGGCGGGAAACCAGCCGCTGGCTGAGCAGCCATGCTGCCCCGGACTACTTTGTCGGCTGTAATAACCAGATCTCGCTGGGCATTATCAAAGCCTGCATTGAGCACAAGCTCCGCCTGATGGAAGAGGTCAGCCTTTTCAGTATTGACCATCTCACCCACGCCGAGATTTACGGTTTCCATTTCCCCTGCGTCACCCACGATCTGCAGGAGATCGCCTGGCAGGCGCTGAATCTGGCGATCCGCCGCGTGCAGGACCCCGACAGCAAGCCAGGCAAGGTTATCGTGCGCGGCAGGATCGCGCCATAGCGCGTGAGCATTCGGCCTGTGGGCTGGCGATCCAGCCCAGGGCCTAAGCTGACTGATAAGCGCGGAAGCCGGTTTTACTGACAGCGCGATCGCCTGGCTGAAGCCAGAGACGATTTATCTGAGCGCGGGATAAGCTACTGGGCATTGATCTCGACGCCCGCGGCGATCAGACAGCCTTTCAAAACGCCAAACGCATCCTGACACTGCCGCTCATTGACGCAGGCGTAGCCAAGCAGCAAACCGCGCGTGCGCTGGGGATGCATATAGTACTGCGAGAGCGGCCGCACCTTTACGCCGCGCCTGAGCGCTTCGGCGGTGATGGCAACATCGTCACAGCCGTCTGGCAGCCGCAGCACCAGATGCAGTCCCGCCTCATGGTTGACCGGCGGTAAAAACGCCGGGCCCAGGTAGCGCTCAATCAGTTTGCATAAAAACTGACGCCGCTGGCCGTAGAGCAACCGCATACGGCGGATGTGATCCATATAGTGTCCCTGACGGATAAACTCGCCCAGCGCCCGCTGGATCAGCAGATGGCCGCCGCGGTAAAGCTCGGTCGCCGCGGTGCGCATCGGCTCGGCCAGCATCTTCGGCACGACCATGTAGCCAATGCGCAGCGCCGGGTAGAGCGTTTTGCTGAAGGTGCCCATATAGATTACCGGCGCATCCTCTTCCAGCCCCTGTAGCGACGGCCAGGGGGTGCCGGAAAAGCGAAACTCGCTGTCGTAATCATCCTCGATAATCCAGCTGCCGTGACGCCGCGCCAGCGCCAGCAGCGCTTTACGCCGCGCCAGACTCAGGTGTGCGCCCAGCGGGTATTGATGTGACGGCGTCACAAAGATCATGCGCGGCGGCGGGCCTGAGGCGGGCACAATTCCCTCGTCATCGACGGGGATGGCGCGGATTTTCAGGCCGTTTTTACGCAGCAGGTTACGCGTGCCCCAGTAGCCTGGCTCCTCCATCCAGACCAGATCGCCTGGATCCCCCAGCACACAGGAGACCAGATCGACCGCCTGGTGTATCCCTTCGGTAATCAGGATTTGATCGGCATCGGCTTTCACCGAACGCGCGACGCGCAGATACTCCACCAGCGCATGACGCAGATCGGGACAGCCGCCGCCGCTGCTGTAAATCAGCCGGTGAATATCGGGCTCGCGATTGAGCCGCGCCTGGATCTGGCTAAAGAGTTTATGCGGAAATTCAGTGACGTCGGGCGCGCCGGGAACAAAAGCTCCCCACTGGTAGGGTGATGCGGTGGCATGCCCTAACAGCGTTGCGCCCCGCTTTGACAGAGTGGCCGGCAGCGGCGCGGCGGTGGGCTGAAGCAGTTCGATGGCCTGGCTTTGCAGGCAGATCTCCGGCAGCGTATCCGCAATCCAGGTGCCGCTGCCGGTGCGGGCCGTGACGTAGCCCTGTGCCATCAAACTTTCATAAACATGCAGTACGGTGTTTCGCGATACGCCCAGCTCGCGCGCCATGTCGCGCGTCGGCGGCAGGCGTCCACCGCGCGGGAAAACCCCTTCAATAATAGCGGCCTGTATGCAGGCCAGCAGCCTCTGCTGCAGCGAGCCGCTCTGCAAAACCTGCAGTCGCTCTAATAAGTGATCGGCATATAACAGCTGCAATTGGCTCCATCCCACTCTCAGAAATTGGCTCTGGCAACTTACCTCTTCGCACGCATTAATAAAAGCGTTTGTCGAGAATTGTAAACGAAACGTATCAGCGAGGGTAATAAGATGAGCGATCAACAGAGTCTGATACAGCCGGGGAAAGCAGTCGCTTTGCCCTGTCGCACCGGGACGTTGTGCGCATGGCCTGGCGCACACCCGTTAACAAAATTTATCCATACCGCCTCCCCGGCGACGCCCAGTCACCGCCGCGCTGAGACAGCGTTGCGGGCAAAGGCGGCCGACAGTGGCCCCCTGATGGCGCAACGTGCGCCATAACCGCCCGATACTTTTCGGTTCGCTGCCGCGAGCCTTTCCCCCTGCTCGTTCCTGACACCCAACCCCGGGAACCGTTCTGGAGACGTTTTGATGACGAGAATGCAGAGTGCGAATGAAGATGCACTGGCACAAAATTTAAAGCCGCGCCATGTGCGCATGCTGTCCATTGCCGGCGTGATTGGCGCTGGCCTGTTTGTGGGATCGGGACACGCCATTGCCGAGGCGGGCCCGGCGGTGCTTATCGCCTACGCCGCCGCCGGTGCGCTGGTGGTGTTGATTATGCGTATGCTGGCCGAGATGGCGGTTGCGCTGCCCGATTCCGGCTCGTTCTCTACCTATGCCGATAAGGCGCTCGGCCGCTGGGCTGGATTCACCATCGGCTGGCTCTACTGGTGGTTTTGGGTGCTGGTTATTCCCCTTGAGGCTAACGCGGCCGGCACCATCCTGCACGCCTGGTTCCCGCAGATCGCCATCTGGCAGTTTACGCTCGCCATTACGCTGATTTTAACCCTGACCAATCTGCTGAGCGTCAAGAACTACGGCGAGTTTGAGTTCTGGTTCGCGCTGCTCAAGGTCGCGGCCATTATTGCATTCTTATGCGCCGCCGGCCTGGCCGTATTTGGCTATCTGCCCAACAGCGGTGCCAGCGGCCTTCAGCACCTTTATGATACGCAGGGGTTTATGCCCAACGGCTTCGGCAAGGTAATGGCGGCGATCCTGACCACCATGTTTTCATTTATGGGCACCGAAATTATCACTATCGCGGCCGCCGAATCGAAGAACCCAGGCAAGCAAATCACCCAGGCCACCAATTCAGTTATCTGGCGCATTGCGCTGTTCTATCTGCTGTCGATATTCTTCGTGGTCGCCCTGGTACCGTGGAATTCACCGTCGCTGGTTGAGCATGGCTCCTATCAGACCGTGCTGCAGGCGATGAATATTCCCCACGCCAAACTTATCGTCGATATCGTGGTGCTGATCGCGGTGTGCAGCTGCCTTAACTCGGCGCTCTATACCTCTTCACGCATGCTCTATTCGCTGTCGCGTCGTAAAGATGCGCCTGCGGCGGCATCCCGCACCACGCGCAGCGGAACGCCCTGGATTGCGGTGCTGCTCTCCACGGCGGCGGCGTTTGTGGCGGTGGTGGCTAACTACCTGGCACCCAGCGCGGTGTTTGAATTTCTGCTGGCCAGCTCCGGCGCCATCGCGCTGCTGGTATACCTGGTGATCGCCCTCTCTCATCTGGTGCTGCGCAAAAAGCGCGAGAAAGCGGGCGAGCAGCTGAGTTACCGCATGTGGCTGTTCCCCGGCCTCACCTGGGTGACCATTCTGTTTATCGCAACCGTGCTGGTGTGCATGCTGTTCAATAAGCAACATCAGACCGAACTGCTGGCGACCGGCGGCCTGGCGCTGGTGATTGTTATCGCCAGCCTGCTTATGCCGCGCAGAAAGCGTCAGCAGCAGCGTGCCCGCTTCTACGCGGTACGCTCTTCCGAAAACAGCTGATCGCGCCCGCCTCAACGCGCCGCGCGCTTAACTGGCGCGGCGCGCTCCAGCCTCGCCGCTTGCGGCACGCCGTAGCGGCAGCCATTTAGCGGGTCGAAACGGCCGCTAGCCCTTGCTCCAGTAGGCCATAAAGCTGACGCTCTCGCTGACCAGCTGGCGCTCGTTCACCAGATAGCGCCGGATATGTCTCACCGCAGAGGACTCGGCGGCGACCCAGCCATAGAAACGATTGGGCCTGCGCGCTGCGCCGTGCCACAGACGCGCCTGTTCAACCTCAAAAGAAGCCGGAGCGGCGCTGAGCGCATAGTCAGGCAGGGAGAGGTTCGCCTTAACCGCCTGCAACAGCGCCGCGCCGTGCGCCGTTCGGGTTCGGTCGCGGGGAAGCCAGAAGACCTGCGCAAAAGCGTATTGTCGCCAGTCGAGACTATCCTCTGCCCGCGGCACTTCCTGAAAAATCTGCAGGGCGGGCGGCGACGCCATATGCGCCACCTGCTCAAGGATACCTTTTACCGCAGGCAGCGCGGTTTCATCAGCGACCACCAGCGCGCGCGCTACCTCGGGATTGAGGTGCCATTCATATCCGCCGCTGTCGTCGACGTGCTGCCGGTTGGGCGCGACCATCTGCAGAGCATCGCCCGGCGCGGCGCGAATGACCCAGGCGGAAGCCGGCCCCGCTGTGCCGTGAACAACAAACTCGACCTCTGCCTGACATTCGGCGGCGTTGACGGCGCGAAGCGTGTAGGTGCGCGGCACGGGCCGCTGCTCCGGCGTCAGGGTTTTAAGCTGCTCGCGCCAGGGCGTGTGCCTGTTTAACGAGGCGGGAAACCCCTGCGGCGACGGAAAGAGGATCTTGATACGCTGATCGGGTCCGTCTCGCTTTATCATCTCCAGCTCTTCGCCCGTAAAGAGGCAGCTCACCAGAGAGGGCGAGAGCCATCTTTTGCGCAGCAGCGTGACATTGAATAAGCGGTAAGGGGGAATCGCGGCCATAAAATTTCCTGACGTTCAGCGCGCGCTTTCCGCGCTTGCCGTTGTTCGCAGCCGACAGGCCACGATAAAGAAGATTGCTGATGCTATCCATGCCCCCGCCAGCAGATGAGTCTGCCCCCATCGCCACGAGATAACGGGGATCAACAGGGCGCTCAGGCCGTAGCCCAGGGTGTGGCTGGTGGCGATCAGTCCCGCCCCTTTGCCGAGGGAGAGTTTTTGATTCAGCAGCAGCTGGTAGGCAGGCGTCGCCATCGCGGCGCCGAATGAGGTGACAACGATCCCCGCATAGAGCCAGGGCAGATTGCCGGCGACCATCATGCCCAGCCCTGCGCTCATCAATACCGCCGCGCTCAACAGCAGCGGCTGAATCTGCAGCCGCTGCGGCCTGACGATCAGAAACTGCGCCAGCAGGGTTGCGATGGCGGCCAGGCTCAGCAGCCAGGCGATATGACGGCTGACCGCAGCGGGCGCGGCCATGTAATCGCGCAGCGCGGGCGCCAGCCCGATCTGCATCAGACTGATGCAGAGCGCAAGCAGCGCCGCCAGCACAAGAAAGGGCAGCAGACCGCTATGCCAGCGCGCGGCCTGATGCGTCACCGCTTCCAGTGGCGGATCGCCATACTGGCGGCTGATAAAGATCAGGGCGAAAAGCGGCCCGGCGGCCATCAGCCACAGGGGCGCCATGGGATAAAGGCTGAGCGCAAATGCAGCCAGAGGCGGCCCCAGTAATCTTCCGCAGCTCAGGCCGGAACTGATGACCGCCAGCGCCGCCATGCGCTTCTCCGTGCCTGAGCGCTGCATCGCCCAGGTCTGCGCGGCGGGCACCATGCCCGAGACGGTCAGGCCGTAGATGGTACGCGACAGGATCAGCACCCCAACGCCAGCCGGTATGCCGAGCTGTTTTTCCGCCATCAGCCAAACTGCCAGCGCCAGGAGGGCGAAACTTGCCAGATAGCCGGACAGCGACGCTACCACGACAAATTTGCAGCCTTTCACCTCAGATACGCGCCCCCACCAGGGCGAGGCGGGCAGGAACAGCATCGAGCCAGACATTAATAAACCGGCCCAGGTGGAGAGCGTCAGACCGGTCATCTGCACCAGCTGCGGCAGCATAACCAGTAAGCCGTTCTGACCAATTCCCAATAAGCCAGCGCAAAAGGCCAGCGGCCAGACTGATTTTCCCGACGCCGTCATAGCGCGCCGTTATGTAATAAGTGACACATAAATGTAAAGACACCGTAAAAAACATGGATATACAGCTGAAGATATGTTTACGAATATTGCAAAATTGGTTGCCATTGTAAATTAAATAATTATCATAACGATAATCATTATCAGTTAAGAAGTGAGATTATCTTATGGATGGCTTCTCTCAACCGGCTGGCGTTGACGTGGCGGCGCAGTGCTTTCTCAATGCGCTTTTACGCGAAACGCGCGACTGGAACTACGTGGCAGGCGGCGCGCCCGAACGGACGCACTTTATTGACCTGCCCCTGTCATCATCGCAAGTTCTGCGCTTGCCGCTGCGCTACTTCTCCCCTACGCAGCACCATCACTATCAGTTCCCCGCGCTGCTCATCAGCCCGACGTCGCCCGAGGGTGAAGCCGTCTCCTTTGACACGCTGGTTTCGCTGATAGTGGCAAAGCCGGCCATTCGCGCGGAACTCAGCGGCGAGGTCATCGAACGTTTTCAGCAGCGCGTCGGCGAAAGCCATGCGAACTGCTGGCAGGCGATTAATCTGCGTCATCGCTGGCCTGCGCTGCGCAAAAAACCGCTCTCATTTTCCGAAGCCGAACAGGCGCTGCTGGTGGGTCACGCGTTCCACCCCGCGCCGAAATCGCACGAACCCTTTAATGAAGCCGAGGCGCGCCGCTATCTGCCTGAGTTCGCTTCCGACTTCCCGCTCCACTGGTTCTCCGTCGACAGCGACCATGTGGCGGGGGAAAGCCTCGGCCTGACGCTGCGCGCCCGTCTGCTGCGCTTTGCTGCCCAGAGCGCGCCCGCCCTGCTCAGCCAGTTTACCGACCAGCGCTGGCTGATCCCGATGCATCCCTGGCAGGCGCGTTATCTGCTGACGCAGGCGTGGTGCCAGCGGCTGATCGCCAGCGGCGCGCTGGCGGATTTAGGGGAAAGCGGCACCGCCTGGCTGCCCACCAGCTCGTCGCGTTCGCTCTACTCTCCTGCCAGCAACGATATGATCAAATTTTCACTGAGCGTGCGCCTGACCAATTCGGTGCGAACCCTGTCGGTGAAAGAGGTGAAGCGCGGCATGCGCCTGGCGCGTCTGGCTCAAACGCCGCGCTGGCAGCGGCTACAGATGGACTACCCCAGCCTGCGCGTGATGCAGGAGGATGGCTGGGCCGGGCTGCGCGCCGCGGATGGCGCGATCCAGGAAGAGAGCCTGATGGCGTTTCGCGTCAACAGCCTTTTCGACACCCCGGAAACCCAGACCAACGTGCTGGTAAGCCTGACGCAGGCCGCGCCAGACGGCGGCGACAGCCTGCTGGCGGCGGCAGTGAGAAGGCTGAGCCACCGGCTCGGGCTAACGCTCAGCCAGGGGGCGCAGTGCTGGGTAAACGCCTACTGCGATCGTGTGCTGCTGCCGCTGTTCGCCACGGAAGCCAATTACGGCCTGGTGTTGCTGGCGCACCAGCAAAACATCCTGGTGGAGATGCAGCAGGATCTCCCGGTCGGACTGCTCTACCGCGACTGCCAGGGCAGCGGCTTTACGGAAAACGCCGCCGACTGGCTGGCGCAGATTGACGAAACCGATGCGGAAAATTGCTTCAGCCGCGAACAGGTACTGCGCTACTTCCCCTATTACCTGCTGGTCAACTCCACGCTGGCGGTCACCGCCGCGCTGGGCGCCGCGGGCTTTGAGACAGAAGAGCGTTTGATGGCGCAAGTGCGCGACAGGCTGACGGCGCTGCGCAGCCAGGTCAGCGATACCCGCAGCCTCGATTACGTGCTCGACAGCCGACACTGGAACTGTAAAGGCAATTTCTACTGCTATCTCTATGACCACAACGAAAACACCATCGCCGATCCGGCGGTGATCTACTTCGATTTTCACAATCCGTTCTACAGGGAGAAGCCGTAATGCCAAACGCGCATATCGTTCATGGCGACGCAGGTTTCCGCTGTGCGCTGACCGGACAGGCGTTGCCGCTCATGCTCGGGCTGGACAACAGCGCCTCGCTGCCGTTGATGCCGACGATACCGGACGGCTGGCTTGCTGATGCGATCGATCAGCTGCTGGTGGCGGCACCACAGCTGAGCGGCGTTCATCTTCCCTGGGCGCAGTGGCATCACAATCCCCAGGCGCAGGCGCTGTTCGCGGCGGTGAACGGCGACTACTTTTCACGAGACACCTTCTGGCAGCTGCCGCTCTGGCTCCGGGGCGAGCAGCCGACGGCGAGCGGGAAAATGCAGTTTGATGAAGCGCGGCAGATTTTTTATCCCGTGCGTCCGCCCAGGCCGGATGGGGAAATCTATCGGCGCTACGATCCGCAAATCAAGCGAACGCTCAGTTTTCGCGTCGCCGACGTGGCGGAGGACGCCGTGCGCTTTACGCGCTGGATGAACGCTCCCCGCGTTAACGCCTTCTGGGAAATGGCGGCACCGCAGCCTGAGCAGGAAAGCTATCTGCGCAAGCAGCTCGACTCCGCCTATTGCTTCCCGGTGATCGGCTGCTTCGACGACCAGCCGTTTGGCTATTTCGAGATTTACTGGGCGGCGGAAGATCGTATTGGTCGGCACTACCGCTGGCAGCCTTACGATCGCGGTCTGCATATGCTGGTGGGCGAAGAAGCCTGGCGCGGCGCGCACTTTATTCGCAGCTGGCTGCGCGGGCTGACGCACTATCTGTTTCTCGACCAGCCCCGCACCCAGCGCATCGTCGCGGAACCGCGTTACGACAATCAGCGCCTGTTCCGCCATCTGCCGGTTGCAGGTTACCAGACCCTTAAGGAGTTCGACTTCCCCCACAAGCGCTCTCGCCTGGTGATAAGCGAGCGCAGCCGCTTCTTTACGGAGGTGGGCTTATGATGTGGGCGCGCGTCAACCGCGAGATGATCGCTAAAATTCTCGCCGAGCTGGAGTACGAACGGACGCTGCGCGCGGTGGAACGATCCGCAGGCCGCTGGGAAATCACCGTGGGCCAGGCGCGCTGGGAATTCGCCGCCAGCCGCGGCATCTGGGGTTGGCTGCATATCGACACTGACTCGCTCAGCGGCGGGCCGATGGAAGCGGACGCCCTGCTGCGCCAGCTGGCGGTGACGCTGGAGATGAGCGACGCCCAGACGGCGGAGCATCTGGAAGATCTCTACGCCACGCTGCGCGGCGATCTGCAGCTGCTGGAAGCGCGCCGGTCGCTGAGCGCAGACGATATGATCGCCCTGGACGCAGATGAGCTGCAGTGCCTGCTGAGCGGACATCCCAAATTTATCTTTAACAAAGGGCGGCGCGGCTGGGGAGTGGATGCGCTGCGCGCCTATGCGCCGGAGTATCGCAACCGCTTTCAGCTGCACTGGATTGCGGTGCGCCGGGAGAAGCTGGTCTGGAGCCACGAAGAGGCGTGCGATCTCTCTGCCCTGCTCGCCAGCGCCATGGATGAGGCGGAGCTGGCACGCTTTTATCAGCACTGGCAGTCAGCCGGACTCGATGAGAGCTGGATTGCCCTGCCTGTTCATCCCTGGCAGTGGCAGCAAAAAATTGCGCTTCATTTTCTGCCGCATCTGGCGCGTGGAGAGATGGTCGAGCTGGGCGTCTTCGGCGATCGCTATCTGGCGCAGCAGTCGCTGCGCACGCTGACCAACGCCAGCCGCCCTGCGCGCTTCGATATTAAACTGCCGCTGACTATCTATAACACCTCCTGCTATCGCGGCATTCCCGGCAGGTATATCGCCGCTGGGCCGCTCGCCTCCGGCTGGTTAAGGCAGCAGTTCGCGCAGGATCAGACGCTGCGCGCCACCGGCGCCCAAATCCTGGCGGAGCCGGCCGCAGGTTACCTGCCCCATGAGGGCTACGCCGCGCTGCCCGCCGCGCCCTATCGCTACCAGGAGATGCTTGGCGTTATCTGGCGCGAAAGCCCCGCCAGCTACCTGCAGCCGGGCGAACAGGCGGTGCTGATGGCCGCGCTGATGGAAACCGATAATGCCGGACGCCCGCTGATAGACGCCTGGATTAACGCCTCGGGACTGGATGCGGCCAGCTGGCTGAGCCGGATGTTCGAGGTGGTGGTGATCCCCTTCTACCACCTGATGTGCCGCTACGGCGTCGCGCTGATTGCGCATGGTCAGAACGTTACGCTGGTGATGAAAGATCATATTCCGCAGCGCATTCTGCTGAAGGATTTTCAGGGTGATATGCGCCTCGTCGATGCTGATTTCCCGGAGGCGGCGTCCCTGCCCGCTGCGGTGAAAGAGGTAACCGCGCGCCTGAGCGCCGACTACCTGATCCACGACCTGCAAACCGGCCACTTTGTTACCGTGCTGCGCTTTATCTCGCGGCTGACGCTGCGGTCAGGCATAGATGAACGCCAGTTTTACCGGCTTCTCGCCAGCGTGCTGCAGCGCTATATGGCGCAACACCCGGCGATGGCCGATCGCTTCGCCCTGTTCGATCTCTTTAAGCCGCGCATCATCCGCGTCGTGCTTAATCCGGTAAAGCTGACATTTTCAGAGCACGACGGCGGCAGCCGGATGTTGCCCAACTACCTTACCGATCTCGATAACCCGCTCTATCTGGTCACCCAGGAGTCTCCAAAATGAAGATCTATGATTTCATTGGCATAGGCGTCGGCCCCTTTAACCTGAGCGTCGCCGCGCTGGCTGAAGGACTGGAAGGTTTTAGCTCCCTGTTTCTCGAACGCAAGGCCCACTTTGCCTGGCACCCGGGCATGATGGTGCCGGACTGCGCGATGCAAACCAGCTTCCTCAAAGATCTGGTGAGCGCGGTTGAGCCGACCAGTCGCTATAGTTTTGTGAACTATCTGGTGCAGCAGAAGAAATTTTACCGTTTCCTCACTACCGAACAGCGCACCGTCTCCAGAGAGGAGTTTTCCGACTACCTGGGCTGGGTGGCGAAGCGCCTGAGCAATCTGGCGTTTAACCAGCCGGTCACCCGCGTGACGTTTAACGATGCGACGCGCCTGTTCACGGTTGAAACCGCGCAGGATCGCTTTCTGGCGCGCCATATCTGCCTCGGCATCGGGAAACAGGCCAGGCTGCCGGCGTGCGTTACGCAGCAGAGCGATCGCTGCTTCCACGCCAGCGAAATGATGCTGCGCCGGCCAGATCTGCATGGCAAGCGCGTCACCATCGTCGGCGGCGGCCAGAGCGGAGCCGATCTCTTTCTTAATATCTTCCGCGCCGAGTGGGGCCAGCCCGCGGCCCTGAACTGGGTGTCGCGCAGGAATAACTACAACGCGCTGGATGAAGCCGCCTTCGCCAACGAGTACTTCACGCCAGACTATCTGGAAAGCTTTTCGACGCTGGACGCCAGCGCGCGCCAGCTGATGCTGAATGAACAGAAGATGACCTCAGACGGCATTACCAGCGAGTCGCTCCTTGCCATCTACCGGGCGATGTATCACCGCTTTGAGGTGCTGCGCGAGCAGCCCTGGGCGCGACTGATGCCGTCGCGCTCGGTGATCTCGCTCGATCAGACGCAGGAGGCGCAGCAGCTGAGGCTGCGTCACCATCTCGATCATGGCGAAGAGCAGCTGACCACCGACGTGGTGATTTTTGCCACCGGCTATCGCTCCTCGCGCCCCGCGTTTCTGGCGCCCGTGGCGCATCGTCTCCAGCTCGACCGAGACGAAAATTTCCAGATCAACACCGACTTCACCCTTAACTGGGACGGCCCGGAAAGTAACGCCCTTTTCGCCGTCAATGCCGGGATGCAGCGCCTCGGCATTGCTGAACCCCAGCTCAGCCTGATGGCCTGGCGCGCCGCCCGCATTCTCAACCGCGCGCACCCGGACGAACCTTTTGAGCTGAGCACGACCCCCGGCGTGATCCAGTGGCGCACCCAGCAGCCGGAGAATCACGTTCGGGATCCTCAACACACCGTTAATACCGTTCAGTTTTAAACACTTCATCGGAAAAAAATAAAAATGAAACAGCCGTATCTGTGGGTTTTGAATCCTTGTTTACTTGCGATGCTCTCTTCCGGCGCCTGGGCCGAAGAGATAAAAGAGGATCAGATGGTGGTCTCTGCCAGCCGTACCCACCGCAGCGTGGCGGAAATGGCGCAAACCACCTGGATTATCGAGCAGCAAGAGATTGAGCAGCAGGTTCAGGGCGGTAAGGAGTTAAAAGAGGTGCTGGCGCAGCTGATTCCCGGCATGGACGTCAGCAGCCAGGGACGAACCAACTACGGCATGAATATGCGCGGTCGCTCAATGATGGTGATGGTGGACGGCGTCCGTCTTAACTCGTCACGCAGCGACAGCCGCCAGCTGGACGCGATCGATCCCTTCAATATTGAGCGTATTGAAGTGATTTCAGGCGCCACCTCGCTCTACGGCGGCGGCAGTACCGGCGGCCTGATCAATATCGTCACCAAAAAAGGGCAGCCGGGCACGCAGGCGGAGCTGCAAACCGGCGTGAAAAGCGGCTTCAACAGTCATAACGATCGCGATGAGAACCTGGCGGCGGCGGTAAGCGGCGGCGATGATAAGGCCTCGGGCCGCCTGTCGGTAGCGTATCAGCGCTATGGCGGCTGGTATGACGGCAAAGGCAATGAGACGATTATCGATAATACCCAGACCGGGCTGCAGTACTCCGATCGTCTGGACGTAATGGGCACGGGCACGCTCAATATCGATGAGAGCCAGCAGCTGCAGCTCACCACGCAATATTTCAAGAGCGAGTCGGACGGCAGGCATGGCCTCTATCTGGGGGAGAATTTCTCGGCGGTGACCGGCTCCGGCCGCGCCTATAACTCAGGCAACCTCGACTCCGATCGCCTGCCGGGCACCGAACGCCACCTGATTAACCTGCAGTATTCCAACACCGACTTTTTCGGCCAGGATCTGGTGGCGCAGGTTTACTATCGCGACGAGAGCCTGACTTTCTATCCCTTCCCTACCCTCAGCCGCAATCGCGTCTCCAGCATTGGCGCCTCGCAGCAGAAAACCGATTTCTATGGCGGCAAGCTCACCCTTAACAGCCAGCCTGTCGACGCGCTGACCCTGACCTACGGCGTCGACGCGGACCATGAAACCTTTGACGCCAACCAGCAGTTTTTTGATCTGAACAGCGCGGCGCAAAGCGGCGGCATGACGCTGAAAAATGCCTATAACGTCGGGCGCTATCCCGGCTACAGCATTACTAACCTCGCGCCGTTCCTGCAGTCGAGCTACGACATTGACGCCATCACGCTGAGCGGCGGCGTGCGCTACCAGTATACGAAAAACAAGGTGGACGATTTTGTTGGCTATGCGCAGCAGCAGGCAATCGCCAGCGGTCAGGCCAGCTCGGCGGATGCGGTGCCGGGCGGCTCCACTGACTACAATAATCTGCTCTTTAATGCCGGCATTCTGGGTCGCCTGACCGAGCGCCAGCAGCTGTGGTTTAACTTCTCGCAGGGCTTTGAGATCCCGGACCTGGCAAAATATTACGGTTCCGGCACCTATCGCTTAGCCAACGGGCATTACAACCTCACCAACAGCGTTAACGTCAATGATTCGAAGCTCGACGGCATTAAAGTTGATTCTTACGAGCTTGGCTGGCGCTTTACCGGCGACAGCCTGCGCACCCAGCTGGCGGCTTACTACTCGCTGTCCGATAAAACCATCAGCATTAATAAAAGCGATATGACGATTAACCTGGACGACGACAAGCGTCGCATTTATGGCGTAGAGGGCCAGGTTGATTACTTCTTTGATAACAGCGAGTGGAGCAGCGGCGCTAACTTCAACATTATCAAATCTGAGACGCGCGTAGAAGGTAAATGGGAAAAGCTCACCATCGACAGCGCCAGTCCATCCAAAGTCAGCGCCTGGCTGAACTGGGCGCCGGGCGACTGGGATCTGCGCGTCCAGAGCACGCAGACCTTTGACGTTTCCGATGCTGACGGCAAGAAAATCGATGGCTATAACACCGTGGATTTTCTGGGCAGCTATGCGCTGCCGGTCGGCAAACTCAGCTTCAGCGTAGAGAACCTGCTGGATAAGGATTACACCACGGTGTGGGGCCAGCGGGCACCGGGGCTCTACAGCCCCACCTACGGCGATGCAGCGCTTTATACCTATAAAGGCCGCGGCCGCACCTTTGGCCTGAACTACTCAGTGCTGTTCTGATTGCGCCCCGGCGTCTGCTGTGACGGATGCCGGGCAACGCGCTGACTCTGCGCGTAAGTCTCCTCCTGCTAAAGGGGGGCTTACGCTTTTTTTTTTAACCAGGCGGACAATAAACTGGCACAACCGCAAAATTAAAGTAAACTTAAATTAAAATCGAAAAATTGAGGACAGTTACCATGCCAGTATATGACATCTCAATTGAACTACGCGGGAAAGTGAACGCGGCTGAAGAGTACCGAAGACTTCGTAACGCCATGAATAACAATGGATTCCGCCACAGCATTTCTAACGGGAGCCAACAGAGTTACTGGCTGCCGAGAGATCTCTTTACCTATGAGGGCGATATATCGAAACAGGAACTGATGGACCGCGTTTATAACCTGCTCACTGAGTTTGTACCGGCGCCAGGTGTGATGGTAACAGAGTCTGTAGGGCGCTGCTGGCGCGGCCTCAGAGAGATCGAGGGCTTTTAAGCTGTGAAGGTACAGACCATCTTCCAGGTTTAAGCAAACTTAACTTGCAACGCTCTGTTAATCAAGCCAGCGAAGGTTATACGCCAGGCAAAAACCTGCCCGCCCTCGCTTCAGGGAGGGAGATAACAGTGAAGGGGCATAAAGCGCAGCGCATTCAAGCCGCTGACTTTGCCGCCGTCCTGAGCAGGACAAAAAGGTCACTGCCTTATAATAGCGGACGCGGTAAAAAGATGGCGGTGTCAGAACTGGCTGAGCACGCTGGCTCTTGCTCAGCAGGCTTTTCAGCGCAGCAATTAACTGATATATCACTATCAGGCATTTAAATATAAATAAACTTATAAGCCTGCTAAGTAATTTTGCCACTCTCAAAAAGACAGGTAGATATACGCGAAATGTCAATCAATTCCTCAGCGCTCTGCTGTACGGATAAGGGATTTATAATTTAGATAATGTTGACACAAGGAGGTTAGCAAAAAAGGTGCAGGAGAAGCAGAGTTACCCTTTATTGACAAAAAACGGTGGACTTAATTTGACATTTGAAAAAAGAGCATAGCTGAAAATCAGGCTGTCGCCCTTACCTGCTTTTCGACCATTGATACCTCATTGCTGCACTTTTATTACAACTCTGCCTGACTAAAGTATGGGCTTGTTTTTTACAGGCAGTGGCCAGTTCATTTTTATTTATCACTCAGGTTTCCAGGATAATTCTGCTTGAGTGTAAATCTGTGTCAATATTAATTTCACGCCACCTCTTTGCTTCATTTTATTAATAAGGGAATTTATGCGCCCACGTATTACACATCTCGATGGCATGCGCGGTTTAGCCATCCTGATGGTCATTGCCTATCATGCCTATGCACGATGGCCTGAACTCTTACCTTACGTGGCGACGACGCAGCAGATCCCGCTGCTGGCATTTGGCTGGGTGGGCGTGCAGCTCTTTTTTATGATCTCGGGTTTTGTCATTTTTATGACGCTGGACAAATCGCGCGGCTATATCCATTTTCTGAAAAAACGCTGGCTACGCCTGTTCCCGGCCATGCTGATTGCCAGCCTTCTACTCTATATCTCAGGCGGATTCTTTCCAGAATCGACGGTGATTACCGGAGAAAGCAAAAACCTTATCCCCGGTCTGATATTTGTTAACCCGGAAACCCTGTCGCAGCTTACCGGGATTGAATTCAGCTCTATGGCAGGCTCCTTCTGGTCGTTATATGTTGAAGCGCTGTTTTATCTGATTATTGGTGCGGTCTATTTCACCGCTGGCCGTAAATATTGCCTGCCGGCGCTGCTTGTGCCGATGTTATTACTTTCGGCTTCATCGGTACTGAAATCCCTTGGCCATCCCTTATTAATCGATGTGATTTCAAAATTCGGTTTTATTCATTACGCCTGGTTTATGGTGGGCTGTCTGGTTTATGAACGCCTGCACGGGCGCGATCAAGGCTATCACTATGTGCTGGTATTACTGGCCCTGCTAATCAATTTCAGCTATTACGTTAAGCACGACGGTGTTATTACTGTCGTCCCCTTAGTCGTGGTCATGCTCTTTTTTATAGCCAGCTTCTATTCAAAACAGATGGAGCGCTGGCTTTCCGTGCGCTTTTTCACCGCTATCGAGTTTGTCAGCTATGCGCTTTATCTGATTCATGAAAACCTGATGATCGCCATGATGATTAAGCTGAATGCCTGGATCAAGAGCGAAGCGGTGATGATAGCACTGCCGGTTGTGGTGGTCGCCGTGCTCTATTATATCGCCTGGCTTATCAGCAAATATGCTGAGCCGGCGCTGCGCAATGCGCTAAATCTTGTAGTGGATGGTCGGGTCAGGGCAAAAGAGAGCTGACGGCGTTTGCTACAGCAGTAAGCGTTTCCAGCCGGGCCGGAAACGCTTACTGTTACAGAAAGATATCTCCCCTGTAGCGCAATCTTCCTGAAACTAACCTCTCTCACAACCAGCACATCAGCCAGAGGTTGCGCTGCTGGCGTTGCGACCAGCAAACCTGTCCGCCCGAAACCGGGACGCTTACCGAAAGAGCGTCATCACAAGGCTCCTTTGATGGTCGAGCAGGGAGCCCCCCTGCCCCCTCCTGGCAACAGCGACTGGATAAACCTCCCTGGCAGGCCGACCCGACGGCCCGCGCAGTAATTACCGCCATCAATAACATGCTACCGGCCTGATGATCGCAGTGTCGCATAAGGCGTGACTGAGCCGCCGTCAGCAATAAACCGGCAGTTAGAAGGGCGCATACGCCGGCTAAATAGCGAGGAAGCAGGCCGATTATGATCGGTATCAAAAAGTTCTGTGCTACCGACAGGTAAAAAAGCTCAGTCTCAGTGGAACCGAAGCGGCAACGGAATAGCGTTTGTCTCACGCGTGTCGTTTCCAGGCAGAGTATCAAGGGAAGTAAAGTACTCAAAGCAGGCATTTTTTTGCTCAGAAAGGCGATGATTCCGCACTGATTTTTAACCTGAAAATCATAAAACATCATGGATAAAAAAAGAAAAGGATATAAAGTATGAAATACTTTTGTACCTTCCTGACAGGTGTATTTTTAATGATTTCAGCAGCAACCGTAGCGATAGCTTCTGATAACAATAACCTCCCCGGATACGTTCAGGGTGCAGATATCATTCAGGTTAATACCACCCAAAGTCAGACAGATAACATCGGTGATGTGGTCTATGCGCAGGTAAAAAGTGCACGCTCAGTACGACAGTTACATATGTCTGTTCTCGTTCCCCGAAACAGTGACCTGAAGCCAGCCATCATTTACTTCCCCGGCGGGGGGTTCACCACGGCTGATCGCGACAAGTTTATTGAGATGCGTATGGCTCTGGCTAACGCCGGCTTTGTCGTTGCAGCAGCAGAATACCGCACCATTCCTTACACCTTTCCGGCACCAGTTTTGGATGCCAAAGCTGCGGTAAGATATCTTCGCCAGCATGCGAATGACTATGGTATTGACCCGGCACGTATTGGCGTACTCGGCGATTCTGCCGGAGGATGGCTGGCTCAGATGTTGGGGACAACCAATGGCGATCACTCTTTTGATAAAGGTGATTTTCTCAGTCACTCTTCCGATGTTCAGGCCGTCGCCACAATTTATGGAATTTCTGACCTGCGCAACATAGGTGAGGGCTTCCCGGAAGAGATACAGAAAGTTCATCACTCTCCGGCCGCAACTGAAACGCTGTTGGTTAATGGCGTGGCCTTCAGAGATTTCGCTGGCGCATCCATCACATCCACACCGCAGAAAGCCCTTGCTGCAAGTCCCATCGGACATCTTAGCGGACCCAAGCCCCCCTTCCTGATTATGCACGGCAGTAAGGATACTCTGGTATCACCTGAGCAGAGTGCTCGACTTTATGACGCTCTCAGGAAAGCGGGAAATCAGGCAGACTATGTGCTGGTTGACGGCGCTGAACATGGCGATTATCAGTGGTATCAGCCGGTAATCATCAACAGAGTTGTTGACTGGTTCCTTAAAACGCTGGGCGCTCCGGTAAAACAGAACGGTAAATCAACAGCAGAGCCTGATGCAAATCTCTGACATCCGTATAATTTTCTAACAATAAGACAATCAGGCGCCAGACGCCCTTTTTTAGCAGGCGCTGTAGCCGCCTGCCTCGTGACATGGTTTACCTTTTTGCCCTCCTTCATCTTTATTCTCACAGGCGGCCCCTTTATTGAAACCACCCATAATAATGTCGGGTTTACGGCGCCCCTGACTGCCATTCCCGCCGCTGTGGTCGGCGTCATCCTTAATCTGGCACTCTTTATTGTCATTACGGGAATCGCTTTGCTGGTTATATTTTCAGCTGAGCAAAGGGAGTAAACGTTAGCCCCGCAACGCGGGGCTATCAAAATCATCTTAGTCAAATACGCCGTTGATAACGGCCGTAACGACAGCTGTGCTCAAAGCGATAAGGACTAAATCATCACCAACGGCTCGCCACTCGTAGCCGGGATAATAGGGCAGGTCATTAAGCATGGATGCCGGCAGCGTTTTTTTAGCGATACCCGGCGGCAAGGGTTTACCCCGCGCGACTTTTTTGGCTATTCCTGGGGGCAGTGAGCGATAGCCGACCAGGCCATAATTAACGGCAAGAGAACGTGCAAGAGAGAAGTTAATATCCGACTCGACGTTATCTGGTCGCCCATAGTTCTTGCGATTTCCATGTTTGTCCTTCGCCCCGGCATTTCCCTGCCCTTTGTTTCCGTGCGCACCATTATTACCGTGATTGCCGCTGTTACCGTGGTTGCCGTTGCCGTTGCCGTTGCCCGGGTTTGCATAAGCCGGCGCAGCAAAAACGGCAAAAGATATAATCACCGCAAAGAGAGCTTTAAGAGGGCGATGCTTAATCATGATTGTTTCCTTAGAATTATTTCATACCCGCCAAAAATATAAGTTGCAGCGACACGCTTAACAATCTCACGTTTTCTTAAATGAGATCCATCTTATAAGTAGAGTATAAACGCTTTCACCCGTAGCCTGACCTGCGCCACAACATTTTTGCCCCTCACGGCGGGAAGAGACCGCCCTTTCCGCTGGTGCCACGGAAAGCGCGGTCAGACTTAGCATTCGCAGGAGAAGCCGTCGACGGGCACCGCGCTCTCTGCCCGCTGCAGGGCGAGCCCTTCGTCAACCCAGCCGGTTATGCCGCCGAGCATCTCTTTGACAAAGAACCCCAGGCTCGCCAGGCGAACCGCTGCGCGATGCACGCCGTTGCAGTGCGGCCCAGCGCAATAGACAACAAACAGCGTGTCGCGCGCATAGGCGGCCATGCGCTCCTCAGTGATGGCGCGCGTCGGGATATTGATCGCGCCCGGCACGTGCGCCTGTAAAAAGGCGTCGTTGCTTCTTACATCGACCAGCACATAGTCGACACTGCCTGTTTTCTGGCTGTGATAAACATCGGAGCAGTCGGTCTCAAAGGCGAAACGACGGCTGAAATGGTGTAACGCTTCTGACGGTGACGCTGGCGCAACTTCGCTGATTAAACTGGTCATTTTCGCTCTCTCCTCTCTGAATGTGGGTTGATTGTATGAAGCGCCCTCAGCCTGTTAAAGTGGCGGTTCTGACAATAACCGGTATTTTTCCGCCAATGATCAATAACGCGGGTTTAGTGGCCGTTCTGGCCTATGACGGGCTGTGTACTTTTGAGTTCGGCATTGCGGTAGAGCTGTTTGGTCTTCCCCGACCCGAATTTGATTTTCCCTGGTACCAACACCGTATTGTCTCGGTTGACGCCTCGCCGGTGCAGGTTTCAGAGGGGATTCAGATCCTGTCCCGTTTTGGCGTGGAGTCGCTTAGCGAGGCGCAGACCATTATTATTCCCGGCTGGCGTAATCGCGATGAGAGGCCGCCGCAGGCGCTGCTGGACGCCCTGTGCGATGCCGTCCAGCGCGGCGCGCGCCTGTTGTCGATCTGTTCAGGCGTTTTTGTTATCGCAGCGGCTGGCTTGCTAAACGGCAGGCGCGCAACCACCCACTGGCGTTATACCGACGAGCTGGCAGCGCGATATCCTGACATTACCGTTGACCCGAACGTGCTTTACGTCGACAGCGGGCAAATCATTACCTCAGCGGGCAGTGCGGCGGGCATCGATGCCTGTTTGCATCTGATCAGTCGCGATTACGGCACCCATATCGCCAATATCGTCGCGAGACGTTTAGTGATGGCGCCCCAGCGTTCGGGTGGTCAGGCGCAGTTTATTCCCTCACCCGTTGCGCAAAAGCCGCGCGATGAGATCGCACCGGTGCTGGAGTGGGTACTTCAGCATTTAGACTGCCCGCTCTCAGTCAGCCAGATGGCGAAGCGCGCTCTGATGTCGGAGCGAACCTTCCTGAGACGATTCAGAGAGGCGCTGGGTATGACGCCCAAAGCCTGGCTGCTTCAGGCGAGAATGAATCTGGCACGGGAACTGCTGGAAAATAATCAGCTGCCAAACCAGCAGATTATGGCGCGCTGCGGATTCGGATCGATGGAGAGCTTCCGCGCCGCATTCCGTAAATCGGTGGGGATCTCGCTTTCAACCTATCGCAATACCTTTGGCGGCTTGAGCAGTGAAAGGCCCTGTCCTGTCAGCGTGTTTGAGCAGTAACGTAATCGACTATGGGCAGCTAAATGCTAAAGCTGCCCGGCGGCAGGCCGATAACAAGTGACAGGATCTCAAATTGCTCCGGTAAGATCTTTAACCGTTAACAACTGCATATTAACAAGGATGAATAATGACCGACGCGCCTTTTAAATGGACTTGTATAAAGTGCGATAACGAAATTTCCCAATATCAGGAGTATTGCGCTGAGTGTGAAGAGAAGCAGTATCGTAAAATTGGCGGCTTCTTATATCTGCCGCTGTTAAGCCTGTTTGCTCTCGGCTACAGCTATTTCTCTTCGCTGCAGATAACCTTACAGGCTGGGCTGATTACGGCGGGACACGCGCCGATAGCGCAATCAGGCTATTTTTTTATTGCCTCCGGCGTAAACTTTTTCGCGCTTCTTTATATCATCTACACCACCTCACTCTTCTTGCGCAAAAAGAAACAGTTACCCCTGGCCTATACAATCTTGCTGGCCGGCGGCGTGGCGTTGACGCTGCTCGATCTCGTTTGCACGGCCTGCCTCTTTCCGTCAGTTGCGCTGGGCTATGAGCAGATAATGCCGGTGGTCAGGCGTATTCTTCACGCCTGTATCTGGATCCCCTACTTCCGTTATTCGGTGCGCGCCAGAAAGACATTTATACGCTAGCCTCACCCCTGGGAACCTTAGCTCAGGAGTCAAGATGAAGCGTGAGACGCTGTTCAACTATGCCCGCGACCACTATCAGGCTGAACCAGAATATCTCTGGCGCAATCTGCCTGGCTATGCCGTGCTGCGGCATCCCAACGGGAAAAAGTGGTTTGGAATAGTGATGAACGTGCCCGGCACCAGACTGGGGCTGGAGAGCGCAGAGGAGGTTGACGTGCTGGAGGTCAAGATCCGGCCAGAATATATCGGCTCGCTGCGTCAAAAAGAGGGCATTCTGCCGGCTTACCATATTAATAAAACGCACTGGATAAGCGTTCTTCTCGCCGGGCCGCTGTCACCAAAGGAGATTTACGATCTTCTGGCCGAAAGTCACGCGCTGACTACCGGCTGACAGTCAGCACCGTCTGCGGGCGGGGCTGGTGCCCGCAGCGCCTGAGATGGCCCTGACGAAAGCTGTCGCAGACAGGGATTCACGCAGGCGATGTTATTCGCCGGGCGTTAACGGACAGCACGCCCTACCGCTCCTGCCGCTTCGCAAAATAACCGATAAACTTCATCCCGTTGCTCATAGTCTGGCCAGGGCTAATCTCGCTTTTCGATTTTTCACAGCCTAAACCAGGCAGTTAACTGACTTTCTCATAAACTAAGGGGGTTAATCTGGTAATCAGCAGATAACCGATATGACAACGGTTACTGCATTTTGCGACTTATCTGACAACCTGGTTGTCAGCTGAACATAAGGGAAAAGAATGCCTTTACTATCTGGTGAGTTATCTGACATGCCTAAATGGGTGCCTGCTGTATTGCTCGTCATCTTCTCGTTAACCGCAGGTTTTCTCTCTCGTTTTTTACTGCTGAAATTTATTTGCTACTGGCAGAGCCGCGACAGAAAGCTGTTCAAATCCCTTGAAAAACATCTTCGCGGCTCGATGTTTCTCTTTATCCCGTTACTCATGATCAATGTCGGCGTGAATTATATTGATATTCACCCGGAATCTTTCTCTTTTATTACAACCACCCTGAATATATTTATTATATTATCGCTGTGCTCGGTTTTAATTCGCCTGATCAACGTTGCGCAGGATATGCTGTTTATTCGCTATGATATCAATCTGTCTAACAATCTACGCGCCCGTAAAATCCGCACGCAGATAATGTATGTCAAGAAGGTGGCGATTGTATTACTCGTCTCAATCTGCCTCTCTCTTATTCTGCTCAGCTTTCCCGGCGTAAGAAAATTTGGCACGACCATCCTCGCCGGGGCCGGGGTGGCGGGGATCATTATCGGCTTTGCCCTGCAGAAGTCACTCGTCAACCTGTTTGCAGGCATTCAGATAGCCTTTACCCAGCCGATCAAAATAGATGACGCGGTGGTGGTTGAAAAGGAGTGGGGCTGGATTGAAGAAATCAACCTGACCTATGTGGTGGTTCGTCTCTGGGATCTGCGCAGACTGGTTCTGCCTATTACCTATTTCACCGAAAATCCCTTTCAGAACTGGACGCGTACTAATGCGCAAATTTTGGGTTCCGTCTTCCTTTATCTGGATTACTCCATGCCGCTGGAGCCTCTGCGTAAGCAATTTGAAAAGATCCTCAGCGAAACCAGGCTCTGGGACCGGGAGACTCAGGTGCTTCAGGTTACCGATGCCGATGACAAAACCATGACTATCCGGTTATTGATGACGGCGCAAAACTCACCAACGGCCTGGGATCTGCGCTGCCACGTTCGGGAAAAGATGATTGAGTTTATTCAACAAAATTATCCGCAGAGTCTTCCTCGCATGAGGGCTACGCTGACGGATCCTGCGCTGGATAGCCCGACAGGCCAGAAGTCCCCTTCTGACGATGCCGGGCTGGAGGGATAGAAGAGGGTGACGCGCGAGGTGGCGGGCTGCGACAGGCCCGCCTTGTCCTGAGTGAGACGGGCAGATACGCCATAACGCACGAAGGGAGAGAGCGGCTCGGAATCAGCCGCCTTCCTGATAAAGGGCGCTTACGCCGTCATGCCGCCATCAATAATCAGCTCCGCGCCGCTGACGTAAGCGCTCTCCTCTGAGGCGAGGAACAGGGCCGCAGCCGCCACTTCATCAGCATTTCCCAGCCGCCCGGCCGGGATCCGCGCGGTCAGTTTCTGTCGGACATCGTCGCTGGCCCGATCGAACATCGGCGTGTCGGTAGGCCCTGGACTCAGCGTGTTGACCCTGATGCCGCGCGGCGCCAGCTCCGTACTCCAGGTGCGGGCGTAGGATCGCACCGCGGCTTTACTGGCGGAATAGGCGCCGTAGCCTGGATTGGCAATGCCCCCGGCAATCGAGCCAATCAGCACGATGGTGCCACCCGCCCCCATAAATTGCACCGCATGCTGTACCGCAAACACCATGGCGCGCACGTTCAGGCTAAAGGCGCGATCGAAGTGCTCCTCAGTGGTATCGAACAGGCTGGCAGGCTCGGACACGCCGGATGAATTTACAAAGATGTCGAGCCGGACACCTCGGGCATGGAGGGTCTCAAACAGGCGGTCGCGGTCGCTGGCGCAGGTCAGATCGCCCGCTATCGCCTCTACCTTGCCGCCAATGCCCCTGACCGCCTCCGCCAGCTGCGCTTCGCGTCGACCGGTAATGAAAACATGGGCGCCCTCTTGTACAAAGCGGCGCGCTATCGCCAGGCCAATACCGCTGCCGCCGCCGGTCACCAGGGCGGTTTTTCCTTCGAGTTTCATCATGGCTGCTCCAGAAATAGGATGGAAACCAGATGATATATTTTGTATATTTAGTGTCAATTGCGCACCTAATCTATACCAGATATACAGAAGGAAACTTGATGGCGACCGATATCCCGGCGCTGCTGGCAGAGATCAACAGCACGCGCCCCATTCTGGAACAGGTAGCAAATAAATGGTCAGTGTTAATTCTCACCGTGCTCTGCTCCGAGCCGGCGCGCTTTAATGCCATTAAACGCAGGCTCGATCCCATTACGCACAAGGCTTTGACCGAGGCGCTGCGCCGACTTGAACGCAATGGCCTCGTCAGCCGTCGCGTCATCGCATCGTCACCTGTAGCGGTGGAATACGCGATCACCCCGCTGGGTCGGACGCTGCAGGCGCCTTTTGTGGCGCTGGTGGGCTGGGCCAGGGAATACGGTAGCGCGATCGAGCAGGCGCAAGGGGTTTATGATAAGCAGCGCGCTGCCGAGGCGCTGGAGTAAGCGCGGCATCGCGTGGTTTATTGCTGGCTGGCCGTAAGGCAGCTTCCGGACGGCGCGCCGCACGCCTTTACTGCTGGCAGATAGCCTGTAAGTCAGGCTATCTGCTGAGGCGGATTAATCCAGCAGCGGCTTGCGGGTCTCTTTTGGCGGCTCTGGCTTGAGTTTCTCTACCGGAATAGCGCACATGCTTTCAGCAACTATCCCCATCAGAGAGTCTTTTGGGTAGGTCTTCCACTGCCCTGGCTCCAGATCTGCATGAACAAGCTCTCCTTCCGCGAACGGTCTGGAAAACAGGCTGTGACCCAGGATGGCTCGCTGGTTTTTGTCGCAGTTAATCACATCAATCGCCCGCGAGCTGGAGACGTAGACGGGCGGTTCTTTGATAATCAGCGTCCGCTCTGCGTAGTTATTGATGAGAAGGAAGCGGCGCAGGTGGCTATTACCCTGTTGACATCCTCTCCGCCCTAAAGGACGGCGATTCCTACAGCGTTCAGACCGAAGCCTGACTCGCTTCGGTGGGTTCCTGCTTCAGCGGGAGGCCTGACTGCACCATCCCTCTACAGGCAAGCACGGCATGTCCTGCCGCTAATATGTTACGTGCGCCGTTGATATCGGCGTTCTCGGTGTAGCCGCATACCTGACACACGAATTTACTTTGCGTTTGACGGTTTTCTTTCGCCGTATGACCACAGCAGGCACACCGCTGACTTGTGTATGCCGGAGGTATCGCCAGTACCTGACCTCCACGCCAGAGTTGCTTGTACTCAAGCTGACGGCGCATTTCGTACCAGCCCTGATCCAGTATCGAACGGTTCAGGCCTGATTTGGCTCTGACGTTTCGTCCGTGTCGCTCTGCCGTGCCTTTTGCCGACTTCGACATGTTACTGACCTTCAGGTCCTCAAGGACGATCATCGCGTGGTTTTTGCTGATTTCACTGGTGACTTTATGAAGGTAGTCGCGCCGGATATTGGCAATGTGCGAGTGCAGACGCTGGATTTTTTTCTTCTGTTTCTGCCAGTTGGCACTGAATTTAACTTTGCGGCTTAACTGCCTCTGGAGCGTTGCCAGCCTGCGCTGGCTTGCTTTGAAGCTGTTGACTGGATGGTATACCGTGCCATCTGAAAGTGTGGCGAGTTTCGTGACTCCGGCATCCAGGCCGACCATCGACTCAGCGTTGTGAACCGGATCAGTCACTTCGTATTCCGTCTGGATACTGACGTACCATTTGCCGCATGTCTGGCTGACCGTGACGTTTTTAACTTCGCCGATGACTTCACGGCTATTGCGATAGCGTATCCAGCCCAGCTTAGGAAGCGATATACGATTGTTGGTCTGATCGAGCTTCACGCCTTGCGGGTAGCGAAATGCATCGTTTTGGCCGAGTTTCTTGAAACGAGGGAATGCTGCACGCTTCTGGAAGAAATTCCTGTAGCCGCGCTCCAGATCTTTGAGCGACTGTTGCAACGGCTGGGAAGGCGCATCTTTAAGCCACTGGGTATCAGGAGTAGATTTCCATTCAATAAGCCATGAAGTCATTTTGGTGTAGGGAATATATTTGTTCCCCGCTTCATGGTTTTCGTTTTGAAGCGCCAGCGCACGGTTAAAAACGAAGCGACAAGCTCCAGCGAAGCGCCGCATATCGCGCTCCTGCTGACCATTCGGTCTTAACTGGAATTTGAAGGCTTGAAGTCGTTTCATACCTGTCATTATACTTTGGTCTATGACAAAAAAACTGATATTCGCCGTGGAAGAGACTGTGTTTTCCTGATGTATGTTCACCTGGTATTCGTTGCCAAATATCGACGAAAGATATTTGATCTGGATGCCATCGAAAAACTACGCAGCTACTTTGCGAGCGTATGCGCTGACTTTGATGTTGAACTGGTTGAGATGGATGGCGAGATCGATCACGTGCATTTGCTGATCAATTATCCGCCAAAGCTCGCAGTATCGAGTCTGGTTAACAGTCTTAAAGGTGTTTCCAGCAGGCTGCTTCGCCGCGACCGCCCAGATATAGCCCAACGCTATTACTACAAAGGCGTTCTGTGGACACCGGGTTACTTTGCAAGCAGTTGCGGCGGTGCGCCAGTATCGATAATCAGACAATACATTGAGCAGCAGCAAACACCTGGTTAGTCGGAAAACCGCGCCTTATATCCCCGCCCTGAAGGACGGGGCTTTACGGCGCGCTGGGTAATCGATATAGGAAGTCAGCTGGTCATCTGCCAGAATTTTCACCAGTCCAGCCGGCGCTTTGGCAGGCGGCTGCGGCCTGGGTTGACTGGTCGCCGCGCAGCCTGTCAGCAGCATTAGTGATGCCAGCCATATCACCTTTTTCATTTCGCTGCCCCGCCGGTTAAGTCAGGACGGAGGGTCGCAAGCATATCGGGCGTGACGTTCCCCTGAAGAGAACAGAGCAATAATGTCCCTTCCTTGCCCTTTTCAATCATTAGCAGCTTCTCTGTGCTTTCTTTGGCTGGCGCAATGCCCGACACCGCCTGCCTGTTTTTTTCCCAGGCGCTACTGGCATCGGCTTTAATCATCGCCTGTGAGAAATAACCCTCGTCAGTTTTGCTCCAGCTTAAGCCATTAAGTCGCGACTTCACCTCGTCGGGCGTCTCTTTGAAAATTAATCCCCAGTAATAATAGTTACCGTAATTGATTTTATTCAGGTCGCTGGTTTGCAGAAAGTATCCCGTTAGCGTCAGGTTTAATTCGCGCAGAGGCTGAGCAAACCAGAGGCTGCCATTACCCTCAGCCGATGCTTTAAACCAGGCGTAGTGCCCATCGATCGTTAACGGCGCGACGCGGCTGAGCGTAGTGCGCTGATGATAGATTTCACTGAAAAACGTGGTGTCGCACTGCGTCAGGCTTTGCGTCAGCGTTTTGGCGTTAACAGGTGATGCCGCCCCTGCCATCCCCAGCATAAGACCAAAGGTGCAAATAATTTTACGCATGTAATATCCCTATCGTTAAAAATACGCCTTTTTATCGGCGCGCGGCGATGAAACTTTACGCCTCTGTTATTTACTCCGCCGACTGGCGCGTCGAAAAGCCGTATGGCTATATTCTGCCAGCGTGAATCTAGTCATCGCCCTGAGCAAACCCTGCGCGCGCCAGGGAAGGATAATGAGCGGCGCAATTCTTTCCAATACCGGTTACGCCTGAACGGATTTAATAGACAACTCGCTACGCTGGATACCACCAGCACATCAGAGGCTTTACGTTATGATCCCGTTCTCTAATGGTTTTTTTCTCAGTCTTTCGCTCTGTCTTGATATCGGCCTCGCCAATATCGCGATGATAACGCTGGCGATGCAGCGCGGTTATTTTCATGGTTTCTGTCTGGGCGTCGGCACCTGCGTGGGCGATTTAATCTACGCGCTTCTGGCGATGGCGGGAATGGCGATACTGCTTCAGTATGAAGCCGTACGCTGGATCCTGTGGCTTGGGGGTGGCGCGATGCTTATCTGGTTTGCGGTCAAAATGTTTATTGCCGCGTTCCAGAACAGGAGCGCGCTGAAGGAGAGTAAAACCCATCACTACCGTTCGCTGCTGCGCGAATTCGGGCGCGGGATCCTGCTCGCGCTCTCCTCTCCGACCGCTATTTTGTGGTTCGCCACCGTGGGCGGCGCGCTAATTTCCCGCATGGGGCAGCACAGCCTGACGGCCTCAGCCTCTTTTTTAGGCGGTTTTTTTATTGCGGGCCTGTTCTGGACCTGCATGGTATGTCTGGTTGGCAGCGTCGGCGGCAAACTGCCTGGCCATCGACTGCTTAAATATTCTTACATCGCCTCGGCGGGGATATTTACCTGCTTCGCTCTTTACGTGATCGTATCAGGATATCGGGAATTTATACTGACCTGAGCCGACCTGCGAAGCATAGTGATGGGGCGTGGTTCCCATCACCTTTCGGAAAGCGTTAATAAAATGACTCTGGTCGTAAAACCCGAGCATAATAGCCGCATCAATGGGATGAACATCTCTGCGCAATAGCTCCCGGGCCTGGTTCAGACGCAGCTGCATATGATATTGCAAAGGCGGCAAGCCCGTATGGTGGGTGAAACAGCGAACAAGATGATATTTACTCAGCCCTGCTATTTGCGCCAGCTTCTCCAGCTGTGGCTTGACGCTGAGATGCTCGCGTAAATAGTCAATAACCACGCCAACCCGCTGCGCATCGCTTCCCTGCGGGCTGTCGGGCGTTTCCAGCAGCTCACCACACAGCAATATCAGCTCCTGCTCCTGATTAGCGCTGCTTTGACCCAGCTGAGCCGAGGAGGCAAAGCGACACAGCGCATCAAACAGCGAGGCATTATTGATTATCCCCTCACGCAACAGAGGAGCCGACTGCCCGCTCTGGGCATTTTCCTCATCTGAGACCATTTTCATGACGGCCTGCGGCATATGCACGCTGATAAACTCGACGCACTGGGTGTCAAAGCGCGACGCCTGAATAGTGCCTGGATTATATAAAGTTATCTGGCCACTTTTAACGTATGACTTTTTTCCTGACAGCCAGATCTCCTCAACGCCCGACAGGTTGGCGCTGATAACATATTCTTCATGAAGATGTCTGGGAAAGCCGGACTCGCTGGCTTTAACACGAGAGCACTCAATCCCGTTGCGGCTAAACCATTCTGCGGAGCGTAGTGACAAGGCAGCTGACCTTATGCAGGAAACATCAATATTTATTAATGCGTTATAAAATCACCTACCGGACATCAATTCAACCACCCGTACGGGTTTTCCGCTTTTGACGAACAGCGTAAGAGAATCGACCAATAGTGGCGGCCCAGGATGCAGCGCGCAATAAAAAAGCCGTAGGCTGTAAAGCTACGGCTTGATCGCTGTGGCCGGGGCGCGTGAAGGCAACGCGCGGCGGCGCGAAGTTTATAGCGCAATGAAAACAGAGTGACGCTGGAGATAGTTATCCATGCTGGTGCGCCACCTCAACCGGATGAGTCAGCTTCATCATTCGCCTGTTACTGTTTCGTCGCGGCTTCGATAATTCTCAGCGCCGAGTCGAACTGAGCGTCTGGAATGGTCAGGGGATAGAGGAAGCGGATTACGTTGCCATACTGGCCGCAGGTCAGCAGCAGCAGTCCCTGCTCAAGCGCCCGCTTTTGAATTTTTTGCGCCGCGGCGGCGGACGGCTCGCCGGTCTGCGCGTCGCAAAACTCCGCCGCGATCATCGACCCTAAGCCACGTACCTCCGCCAGCTCGGGGCACCATGCCTGGCAATCCCTTAACACCACGCGCAGGCGCTCGCCCAGCGCATCGGCGCGCTGACAAAGCTGTTCGTCATTAATGATATCCAGCACCGCGTGCGCGCAGGCCACAGCCATAGGATTACCCGCATAGGTGCCGCCCAGACCGCCCGGCGCCGGTGCGTCCATGATCTCTGCTTTGCCCACCACGCCGGAGAGCGGCATACCGCCCGCCAGGCTTTTCGCCATGGTCATCAGATCGGGCTGATGTTGATAGTGATCCATCGCAAACAGCTTGCCGGTGCGGGCAAAGCCGCTCTGCACCTCATCCGCAATCATAACAATGCCGTGCTTATCACAGATGCTGCGGATAGCGGCAATCAGCTCTGGCGGCGCCACATTAAACCCGCCCTCGCCCTGCACCGGCTCAAAGATAATCGCCGCCACCTGCGTCGGCTCAATATCACACTTAAACAGGCGCTCAATGGCGTTGACCGCATCGGCGGTTGTCACCTTATGCAGCCCGGCAGGATAAGGCACATGGAAAACTGAACCGGGGAAAGGGCCGAAACCGATTTTATAGGGCGCGACTTTGCCCGTCAGCGCCATCGTCATATAGGTGCGCCCGTGGAAGCCGCCGCCGAAGGCGATAACGCCTGGACGTCTGGTATGGGCGCGCGCGATTTTTATCGCGTTCTCCACCGCCTCAGCGCCGGTGGAGAAGAAAGCGGTTTTCAGCTCGCCCTTAATCGGCGCGGCGGCGTTAATTTTTTCTGCCAGAGAGATGTAACTCTCGTAAGGCACAATCTGATAGGCGGTATGGGTAAAGGCTTTCAGCTGCTGCTCCATCGCCTGCACAAGCCGGGGATGACGATGGCCGGTATTGAGCACGGCGATGCCCGCGGCAAAATCGATATATTGATTCCCCTCGACATCCGTCAGCGTACTGTTTTCCGCTGAGCTGGCGTAAAAATTACACATTACGCCCACGCCGCGCGGCGTGGCATTCAGTCGACGCTGCTGAAGATCGTTATTACCCATAGTAAGCCCCTTCCGTTCACAATTTATTTAAATATGAGAGACAATCTGTCAGCATTTGGTACCTTATTCGAGAGCCAAATCATTTTATTTGCAGGATCCAAATGCACTCACTTGCCGGGGATGTGATCAGACAGGCATTTTTTAGCGGCACCGAAGAAAAGCTGCATAAGCGTCTCTATACCGCCATCTGTAACGCCATTCTTTCGGGCAACCTGCCCCCCGCCTCGCGTATGCCGCCCACGCGCGATCTGGCCAGTGAGCTGGCGCTGTCGCGCAATACGGTCCTGCGGGTCTATGAGCAGTTACAGGCAGAGGGCTATATTTCGTCACGGACGGGCAGCGGCACCCTGGTGACGCACAGCGTGCTGGATAATCTTGACTGCCGACCGGCGGTCAAAAAAGAGGCGGCGCCAGTCGAGGACGCCTCCCTGCTGTCGGATCGCGGCCTGCAGTTACTGGCGCACGCCAGCGCAAGCCCCAGGCAGTGGGGGGCGTTTTTACCCGGCGTTCCCGATGTTGCGAACTTTCCTCATCGCGTGCTGAAGAAATTCTACGATCGCCAGGCGCGCCAGCTTTCGCCGGCGCTTTTGACCTATGACACCACGGGCGGCTCAGAGGTGCTAAAGGTCGCGCTGACCGACTATCTGCGCACGGCGCGCGGCGTGCAGTGCTCGCCGGATCAGATCCTGATTACCGAGGGGATTCATCAGGCGCTCGATCTGGTGACGCGTTCGCTCTGCAATCCTTGCGACAAAGCCTGGGCCGAGGAGCCGGGGTACTGGGGAATTAAAAATATTCTCCGTATGAACGGCGTAGCAATCGTCCCCATGCCGGTGGATGACCAGGGACTGATCCCCGACGCCGAGGTCGACATCCCGCCAAAGCTGATCTTTGTGACGCCCTCTCACCAGTATCCTCTCGGTTCGGTAATGAGCCTGAGCCGCAGGCAGCAGCTGCTGGCGCAGGCGCGCAAAAGCCATAGCTGGATCGTTGAAGATGATTATGACAGCGAGTTTCGCTTCGCCGGCCAGCCTATTCCTGCCCTACAGGGATTAGAGGCCGACAGCCCGGTAATTTATGTCGGCACCTTCAGTAAAACCCTCTACCCCGCACTTCGCCTCGGCTATATGGTGCTACCCGAGCAGCTCAAAACGCCGCTGAAAAGAATGCATAGCGAGCTTTATCGCGGAGGACATCAGCTGATGCAGGCCGCGCTGGCTGACTTTATCAGGGAGGGATATTACGCGGCCCATATACGCAAAATGCGTCAGTTATATAGCCGACGCAGGCAGGTGCTGGTTAATTTGATCAATGACCTGTCAGGCAGCGCCTGTTTGGGTCAGTACAACAGCAATGCCGGACTGCATCTGATTATGCAGCTGCCCGCAGAGGTTGATGATGTGGCACTGGCGCAGCGCGCTAATCGACAGGGCATTCTGGTGCGCCCCCTGTCGAGTTATTACGCGGGCGAAAAACGCCTCTCGGGTTTACTGCTGGGCTTTGCGAGCATGGAAGAGACGGAAATCCGCACCCAGTTTCACCGTCTCGCCTCGCTGATTAACGAGCCAGGGTAAGCCCTCCATAGTCAGATAACCTGTTGTAAAAGGTGATACTGCCGGTAAAGATTTTCACCCTCAGGCCCAGGCCGCTTGTGGCTGTCCGCGCGTGCATCGCCCGATGTCGCATCTCCGCCGTCACAGGCGGCCTTCAGCGTCAGGGCGCGTCCTGTTTCTGCAGCAGCCACGCATCCAGCGTCTTATCGTCCATTGGTCGCGCATAAAAATAGCCCTGCGCCTGATCGCTGCCATACTCGCTGAGAAGCCGTCCGGTTTCCTCGTCCTCTACCCCTTCGGCCAGCACGACGTAATCCAGCGCTTTCAGCATGCTGATAATGCTGTGCGCGATGGTGCGCGAAGCAATATCCGTTGCAAGGTTGCTTATCAGAGAGCGATCGAGCTTGATAACATCCAGCGGTATGCGCCGCAGATAGCTGATATTGCTGTAGCCGGAGCCGAAGTCATCGAGAGAAAGGGTGAAGCCACGCTGCCTGAGCCGCTCCAGCCCGCGCATCGCCAGCGAACTCTCCATGATACGTTCGGTTTCCAGACACTCAATGCCCAGCAGCGAAGGCGACAGGCGATGCCGGTTTATTTTTCTCTCAAGATCCTCAGCAAATCCTTCATCCGCAAAATCATTAAGGCTGACATTAACGGTAATCGGCAGCTGGATGTCGCTATCGCGCAGACGCGCCAGGCGTATAATGGCGCGATCGATAACCCACGTCGTCATCGTCGGCAGCTGTCCCGTTTTCTCCGCCAGCGGAACAAACGCGCCTGGCAACAGCTCGCCGTGTTCGGGATGGCACCAGCGGATCAGCGCCTCCAGCCCGACGGGCGCACCGGTTCGCAGGCAAATTTTAGGCTGATAGACCAGATAGAGGCCCCCTTCTTTGCGCAGCGCCGCGGCGAACTCATGCATCAGCTTAAAATCACGGGTGTGCTGCACATCCGTCGATGCGTTATAGGCCCTGGCGGGCACGCCGCTTCCGTTCGCCTCATGCAGCGCGCTGGCGGCGCGGCGCAGAATTTCCTGCGCGCTAAAGTGGCCCGCGATAAAGTCACTCTCTCCGGTATGGGCAGTCAGCGTCAGCGACAGGCCTGCGCCTAAATCGGCGCTAATCTCCCGCAGCCGCTCCTCTATCCGCGCCGCGCTCAGTGGGCTATCCCCGGGCGTCAGCAGCGCAAAGCGCCCGGCACCGAGAGCATAAAGCCGCTCGTCAGGAGCGGGCCGCAGCCGCTGCGGCAGCAGCGCGGCGATATCTTTTAGCAAAGCCTCGACCGGCCCCACGCCCATGGTGCGAGCCAGTTCACAGGCGCGCGGCATATCGATGGCGTCGATTAACACCAGACGACGCGGCGAGAGATCGCCGGAGGCGGCGAGATAGTGGAGATCGCGCATCAGCCGCTGCTGGTTCGGCATGCCGGTGACCGGGTCGGTAAATCCCGCCGCATGCCAGGCCTCCAGAAAGGAGATCACCAGATTAGCCAGCATCTTAAGCGTCAGCAGCTGTTCAGCGCTAAAAGCACGAGGTTCGCCATCCGTTACGCAGAGCGTGCCGAGTATCTGCCCCTCGCGATCCTTCAGCGGCACGCCGGCATAAAAGCGGATAAACGGCACATCGGTGACATAGCGATGCGTCATAAAGCGCGTATCGAGCAGGGTGTCCGGTATCACCATCTCGGCGTCATTATCCACGACGTAGCGGCAGAGGGCGTCTTCGCGCGCGGTCTGTTTCAGCGCGAAATTATGCCCGGCCCGGATATATTGATCGCTGTCGTCCAGCACTGAGACAAAACTGCCTAGAATGCCCAGTACCTGGCTGGCCAGCTGGACAAACTGACCCAGTACATCGTCACGGCACGCATCAGGTTCGCGCAGCGCCTGCAGCACGCCGTGGCGGGGGCGCTGATTAGCAAGTTCGTGCATCAGATATCCTCCGCTTCACGCTGCGTCCCGGAGCGAAATTAACAATGGAGTTGGCACCTTGATTACTCATGCGGGCGAATCGCTCTTTCGGGTAACAGCGCCTGAAACGCTTCAGGCGTGAGAGGCTCGCCCAGCGCGTTGCCCTGAACCGTGTCGCACTGCGCCTGCGTGGCAAAATCACGCTGCACGCCGTTTTCCACCCCTTCAGCCAGCACCGTCATGCTCAGGCTTTTCCCCAGCGCCGCCAGCGCACGGAACATCATGCGAATGCGCCCGCTGTCAGCCAGTTGCGCGGTCAGCGACTTGTCTATTTTGAGACCGGTAACGAATTCATATTGCAGTAAGTTAATCGCCCCCAGCGTGCGGCCATAGTGGTCGATTATAAAGCTGGCACCGGTTTGCCTGATGGCACTGAAGCGCGACGGCACCTCCTGCACCAGCGAGGTCAGCATCGACTCGTCGACCTCCAGACTGACGAAACTGGCGTCGTTCGCCGTCAGCTCGCCTAGCAGCCTGTCGAGTCGGATATCATCCAGCTGGCGCGGGAAAAGATTGATGCTGACGCGCAGCGTGGGCAGCCGCTGCCGCCACTCGCCGACCTGGCGCAGCGCGCTGCGTAAGATCCACTCTCCCAGCGTGAGAGAAAGCGAGCTTTTCATCAGGATATTGATAAAGGCGCCAGGCAGCAGCAGTCCGCGCGCGGGATGCTGCCAGCGCAGCAGCGCCTCGCAGCCGGTAAGTTTACCGCTGACGGCGTCAAACTGAGGCTGGTAAAACAGCACAAACTGCTGCTGGCGCACAGCCATTTCGAGTTCGTGCTCAAAACGGCGGCGCTGCTGGTCAGCCTCCAGAAAGCCCGGCAGAAACAGCACGCTGCAGCCTTTGCCCGCCGCCTTGGCGCGATAGAGCGCAAGATCCGCCGCAGACATCACCGCCGAGGCGTCCCGGCCATGTTCTGGACAGCAGGCGATGCCCATGCTGGCCCCGACGATGACCGGGGAGCCCTGATAGCTAAAGGGGGTTTGCACCGCCAGTATCAGCGCTTCCGCAACCTGCTGCGCCTCATGGCCACTTTCCGCCAGCAGGATCACAAACTCATCGCCGCCGAGTCGCGCCGCCATAATGCACTGTGCGCAGACGAGGCGGATCTGCTCTGCCACATGACACAGCAAGGCGTCGCCCGCCGCGTGCCCAAGCGAATCATTCACCTCTTTAAAACCGTCCAGATCGGCCATCATCAGCGTAAAAGGCACGCCGGCCGCGGTCAGGTGCTCAACCTGATCCATAAAGGCGCTGCGGCTCGCCAGCCGGGTCAGCATATCGAGCGAGGCGAGCTCGCACAGGCGCGCCTCGCTTTCATGGCGTTCCGTGACATCGCGAATGATCATCCCCACCAGCCGCTCACAATCCTCATGCCAGCCTGAAAAAGAGACTTCAGCCGGGAACTCCTGCCCGTTGCGGCGCCTGCCCCAGATCTGAATCCGCCGCGGTTGTGAAACAGACGACCGATCGGCCATCATGCGCGCCAGCTCCTGACGGTAGTCCGTCTGGGAGCGCTCTGACACCAGCCCGGCCACATATTCGCCGGTCATCTCCTGCGCGCTATAGCCGAACAGGCTGGTCGCCGCCGGATTCCAGAAAATGACGCCCTGTTTGAGATCGGTACAGATAATGGCATCGGAAGAGGTAGAGGATATCGCTTCCAGCCGCTGCTGGCTGCTGTGCCTCAGTACTTCCAGGCGATGCACCTCCATGCGGTCCATCACCAGCGAGGCGATGGCCGCCAGATGACGGCGGTCGGTTGCATTAAGTGGCGGCCGCGGCTGGGTATCCACCAGGCAAACCGTGCCAATACGGTGTCCCTCCGGCGTCACCAGCGGAATACCGGCGTAGAAACGGATATGCGGATAGCCGAGCACCAGCGGGTTATGCTGGAAGCGACTGTCCAGATGGGTATCGGGCACGCAGAGGATATCGTCCTGTTCCAGGGTGTGATGACAAAAGGCGACGCTGCGCGACGTCTCGCAAATATTCAGTCCATGACGCGCCCTGAAATACTGCTTTTCGCTGTCGATGAGCGAAATAAAGGATACCGGCACCCGAAACAGGCTGGCCGCCAGCAGGGTGAGCCGATCAAGCGCATCGGAGTAGGGCCTGTTCATCAGCCGATACTGTTCAAGGACGTTAAGACGTGCCGCTTCCGTATGGATAGTTGATTTCAACTCTATCCCCTCCTGAAAAAAATGCTGGGGCCGTCAAAAACAGTAACCTGAGACAGGCTGCGTCAGACGGATCTATCCTGTCGCCACAAGAAAGGCCCGGAAAAGATGCTCAAATACGTTTTCACACTATCGACCAGCGAAGCGATAACTTCAGCCGAATTTAATGACAACGGTAAGTTACTGTTTCCGCCATCATCCCGACGCGACCTCCCTTCTCGCTGCTGGCACAGGAGTGCTTTAACCGCATCAGCGGCCCCCCTCTGCAGCGGGCGCTTTTTACTGTTTTTAAAACAACAGGCTCTCTGCTGCTGGAACCGTCTCTGCAGGCAGTAATTTCTCGGCGCGGGCCGGATATAAAACAGACAGGCCTTTGAATCTGCGGAATAAATGCAGTGCAAAGCGCGTGCGTCTGAGGCAAATGAGTGAAGATTGAGATAAAAAAAGGGCGACATAATAACCATGTCGCCCTGTTTGCATCAGCTATACCAGCCCTGAAGCGGAGGATGCTCCGCATAAAGATCGCTGGCCGCTATCGTTACGCCGCGATGGTCTGCGCCTTCTGGCTGCGCGACCAGACGCGGTGCGCTTTCATCCCCTGGATGAACTCAGACATCAGCGCGCTTTCCGCTTTATCGCCCTCTACAATGCCCTCTTCCCGATCCGCATCCCCCAGGCCGAACTGCGCCTTGAAGCGGCGTGCGCCGCCTGACAGACCGATTACCTTCAGGTGCTTGTAGGCTTCCAGCAGGAAGTAGCGCGCATCGCCGCTCTGCAGCAGAGCATCGATATTGCCATCCGGCACGATAACCGCGTCAAAGGTCAGTGAAGGCAGACCGGCGAAGGTGGCGTCGACCGGCAGCACGGAGCCGTCATCTGCGCTCACCTGGCCCATATGCGGCGCCAGCAGTTTGGCGTGAACCCCTGCGGCTTTCAGCGCCTGCAGGATATTCAGCACATCGTCCGCTTTCACACCGTCGTTAAGCAACAGCGCAACCTGACGTCCTTTGATCTCGCCATCTGGAATGGCATAGAGGCTCAGGCTGTCATCTTTGGTAAGGCCGTTGACCGGCGCGGGCGGCTGGATATTCAGCTGTTCGTCGGTCAGGGCGATACCGAGGTTATCCGCAACCCCTTTCGCCAGCGCGATGTCGATACGTGCCAGATGATCCACCACGCGCTCGCGGATATAGGCGCGTCCGACTTTACTCAGCTCGAACGAGTAGGCGCCGATAATGTGCTGCTGCTCAACCTCGGTCTGGCTGAGCCAGAAGAGACGCGGCTGGGCATAGTATTCGCCGAATGACGGGCTACGCTCACGCACCTTGTGGCCCTCAACGCGCTCCTGATAGCTTTCAAAGCCGCCGCCTTTAGGCGCCGGCGGCGTTTCGCGCGGCCAGTTGTCGTTGATTGAGTTCGGCTCATAGTTGGCCGGGTTGGTATCGATATCCTGACGGTGCATGCCCTGACGCTGGAAGTTATGGTAAGGACAGGTCGGGCGGTTGATCGGGATTTCATGGAAGTTTGGCCCGCCCAGACGGCTGATCTGCGTGTCGGTATAGGAGAACAGACGGCCCTGCAGCAGCGGATCGTTGGTGAAATCCAGTCCCGGCACGATATGGCCAGGGTGGAACGCAACCTGCTCGGTTTCAGCAAAGAAGTTGTCCGGGTTACGGTTAAGCACCATCTTGCCGACAATCTCCACCGGCACCAGCGATTCCGGGATCAGCTTGGTCGCATCGAGAATATCGAAGTCGAACTTGAACTCATCCTCTTCCGGGATCAGCTGCAGCCCCAGTTCATATTCCGGGTAGTCGCCCGCTTCAATCGCTTCCCACAGGTCGCGGCGATGGAAATCGGGATCGCGGCCGGTCAGCTTCTGGGACTCATCCCACAGCAGCGAGGCTTTGCCCGCTACCGGTTTCCAGTGGAAGCGCACAAAGGTCGCTTTGCCTTCAGCGTTAATCAGGCGGAAGGTGTGAATGCCGAAACCTTCCATGGTGCGATAGCTGCGCGGAATGCCGCGATCGGACATCGCCCAGATAACGTTGTGCATGGTTTCCGGCTGCAGAGAGACGTAATCCCAGAAGGTGTCGTGGGCGCTCTGGCCCTGTGGGATTTCGTTGTGTGGTTCCGGCTTCACGGCATGCACGAAGTCAGGGAACTTATGCGCATCCTGAATAAAGAAGACCGGCGTATTGTTCCCCACCAGGTCAAACACGCCCTCTTCGGTGTAGAACTTGGTGGCGAAGCCGCGAATATCGCGCACGGTGTCGGCGGAGCCAGCGCCGCCCTGCACCGTGGAGAAACGCACGAAAACCGGCGTCGTCTGGTCTGGATCGCTGAGGAACTGCGCTTTAGTCAGATCGCTCAGTGAGCGGTAAGGCTGAAAATAGCCGTGTGCCGCAGAGCCACGAGCGTGCACGATACGCTCTGGAATACGCTCATGGTCAAAGTGCGTGATCTTCTCACGCATGATGAAGTCTTCCAGCAGCGTGGGACCGCGAGAACCGGCGCGCAGCGAGTTTTGATCGTTAGCGATGCGCGTGCCCTGGTTGGTCGTCAGAGGGCGATCGGTGCCGTTTTTGCGGTGGGCTTCAAGCTGGTCAAGTTTGGCGTTATGGGTCTGCGGCGCTTTCAGGCTGCCTGGGGCGGTGGGCTGTTTGCCAGGCGGCGTCGGTTCAGGCTGCGGCTGATGCGAACCATCTTTCGGTGCCAGCGAACCCAGACCGGCTTCTGAGGATTCTGGCCCGGTGGTGGGCGCGCGGTGGCTGAGTGATTTCTTTCCTTTTTCTTCCGACATTAACCCTTACTCCAGCGGTTGGTTTATTTTCGATGCCATTAAAGATAGAACAACCTGAGCGATAGTGCGGATTAAATGCCCATTTTGCACCGGTCGGCGCAGTTTATGCGCAGCGACGCCTGGTTTTCAGACGGCAGCACTCCATCGGAGACAGCGGACAGAAAAAAAGCGCCGTCTCGGCGCTTTTAATCAGGCAGGTGACGTTTACGGGTACTGCCTTAAAAACTTTCCCAGTTAACCTCAGCGCCCTGCGCAGGCCGCGGGGCCAGGCTTCTGGCTGGTGCTGCCGCTCTGCTGAACGCCGGGGCGGCGGGCGCCTCGCGATAGCCGCGGCTCTCCGTCAGGGTAAAGGTGGCCACCAGTTTTGACAGGGTTTCCGCCTGCTCCTGCAGCGATTTAGAGGCGGAGGAGGCTTCTTCAACCAGTGAGGCGTTTTGCTGGGTTACCTCATCCATCTGTCCGATTGCCTGATGAACCTGCTCAATGCCCTTGCTCTGTTCAGAGGTGGCGGCGGCGATTTCGTTAACCAAATCGGCAACCTGCTGAATGGGGGTGCTGACGTTTTCCGTATTGCCACCCACCTGCATCGCCTGGTTAACCCCCTGCTCAACCTGAGAAACAGAGACAGAAATCAGATCCTTGATCTCACGGGCGGCGGAAGAGGATCGCTGCGCCAGGTTACGCACCTCAGAGGCCACCACGGCGAACCCTTTGCCATGCTCCCCTGCGCGCGCCGCCTCTACCGCAGCGTTAAGCGCCAGGATATTGGTCTGGAAGGCGATCCCCTCAATCAAACCTGTAATGTCGGAAATTTTTGCCGAACTCCCGCGGATCTCCGACATGGTTTCCAGCATCTGGCTCACTGCGCTGCCGTTTTGTCGCGATAAAGTGTTCGCATTGTTCGCCAGCTCGCTGGCCTGAACCGCGCCGTCAGCATTCTGCCGTACGGTATCACTCAGGGTGGCCATACTCGCCGAGGTCTGCTCCAGCGACGCGGCCTGCTGCTCAGTGCGCGACGACAGATCTTCGTTACCTTGAAGTGGTCAACAAAAACTGGCCACCGAGTTAGAGTTTTTCCAGTATCGGTTTTCCGATTCGTTTGGGGGTAACCCACCGTTATACCCATGCGGCCTTAGCGAGCTGTAATACCCGACG